>CAZHPX010000057.1:0-7238 GCA_964534785.1 uncultured Desulfobulbaceae bacterium
GAACCCGGCAGTTGAAACAAAGATTTTCCCGGCTTATTTCCTGTCGTTCCTGTTTGTATTCAGAGAGGGCATTTTCCTGATCACCTGGAACCTGCAAACTCACCGTAAACCAAAAACTACTCCCCAGTCCCAATTCACTTTTTACTCCAACTTCACCGCCCATCAGTTCAATTAATTGCCGGGAAATTGTCAAGCCAAGACCGGTTCCACCATATTTTCTTGTTGTGCTGCTGTCTGCCTGGGCAAAATCATCAAAGATACCTTTCTGTTCTTCCGGCGTGAGCCCGATTCCAGTATCACTCACCGTAAAACGAAACAGACCTGCCCCCTCATTTTTTTCCACAAGTTCAACCATCATATTCACCTTGCCTCGTTCCGTGAATTTAATGGCATTACTGATAAAGTTGGTAAAAACCTGGCGTAAACGGAGCGGGTCAGCATGGATGATCCGGGGAATATTTTCCTGTACTGTATCTGTCAGGGTTAATCCCTTCTCACTGGCTTTAACGGAAAAAAGGTCATGAACCCCATTTAGCAGCTCCCGAAGATCAAAGTTGACATTCGCTATCTCTAATTTGCCAGCCTCAATTTTTGAAAAATCAAGAATACCATTAATGATATGGAGCAGGGTTTCCCCTGAATCACGAATGGTCAGGGCAAGCTGTCGTTGTTTTTCCGGCAAATCTACCTGCAAAAGCAACTCGGTCACACCAAGAACCCCGTTCATCGGTGTTCTGATCTCGTGGCTCATATTGGCAAGAAATTCACCTTTCGCCCGGCTTGCCACTTCAGCCATTTCTTTGGACACCGTGGTTTCCTGCAGTTGCCGGCTCATGTAGTTAAATGAATCCACCAGTTCACCAATCTCGTCTTGATACTGATAGTTCAATTCCCTGCCATAATTATGAGAGCCAATCTCTTTGGCAAATATAGCTACCTCTTCTATAGGTTTGATCAGTTTTCGAAACATCAACAGGGAGAGCAGCACTCCAAGACCAACCAGAATCAGGGTGGTAGTCATAACCTTAAAAACAATAACCTGTATATTATCTTGCAAACTCTCATCATGTTGTTTTTGCAGATGAATTAACTTCTCACCAATAGAATGGAGCGAAAAACCAACCCTCACTCCCCCCAAAGGGGTGTCGCCTATCCAGATTGAACGAGAGATAAACAACACATTTTTGTTCTCCGCGGTGATAACACTCCCCCTGGTCTGGATCGCCGCTATACTTTCCGCATCCCCAATGCTGTCACCAAAGGTCGGTATCGCCTCATTACCATCATGGACTACATCACCATCACCGTCGTACACCGTGACGGAAATAATGTCCGGCGAGACCCTGGTGCTGCTCAAGATCTGCCAGAGACCATTCATGTCCATCCTGTAAAGAGGATTAACAAGCTGCTCTGCCAGCATATCGACCATGATTATACCATACTGCCTGGCCTGCCTGCGCAGATTTTGCTCAGCATTGACCATGTTCTGCTCAGAGAAATAAATAAAATTCTCTTTAAAGCTGAACAGTAATAATGTACCCAAAACAACAGCCACCAGGGTAATCATGGCAGCAATAACCAGACCATAGCGATACTGAAGACCATATTTCATGGGGTTAAAGTTTCATCCACCAGTTTCATTATAGAACTGCAACCCTTCAAGGTTAATATGCATTCATCACTGAATTCATCAAATTTTGCTGTTCTTTGATAAGCCTTTAAGGCCAGAACAGCATCTGAATCTTCATGGGCATGGAGTAAAACTTTCTTAAGTCTTTGTTTGACCACTTCAGGCAAATCCTTACGGATAAGTTCGACACTGCGGGGATAACTCTTGCTTTTATGTATTATGGTAAATTTTTCACGAAATAATGGCGGTAAATCTTTGTCCCTGTTGAAATCCAGATTGCTGAAAGCCCCGGCATCAACCACACCCTTATAAACCCAGGTGGACATGGTAATTTCTTCTCCCCCAAACACATAGCCGACACTGTCTTTTGGTGGTGTTTCCTTAGGAGTATTCAAACGCACCAGGTTTAACCTCTGCCTGATCAAAATATCGGCAGGAATATAATAAGCACTGGTGGAATCAGGATCCTGGAAAACAATAGTTTTACCCTTAAGGTCATTTATGGTTTCAATATAACTGTCACTGCGAACAAAAAATACAGTATGATATTCCGGCGTACCTTTTTTCCATCTGCGCAGCAATAATTCGGTACCTGCCTTCTCATGGATGGCCATGGCAGAAAATGGCGTTCCCGTTACCCAGTCCACTTTTCCCTGTTTCAAAAACCGAATCAGCTCATCATTGTCTTTTGCCATCAATACCCTGGCGTGGGTATAACCAAGGTCACCCATCTTTGAGACTGCATAGTCGGCAATGGGTTTAAGCCGTTTATAATGTTTTTTAGGATTTGAACTGACCTTACCTATCACAAGGGCAAGGTCAGTACTGCCGGCATCACCTTCTTCAGCCAGAGAGATTGATGGTAAACCCGCCAACAGCAGGCAGAGAAAAAAAACAATACAATCAACAGGCTTAACCCTTTGCAGTACAGTGAATAAAATCATGATACCAAACACCTCAATACTGTTAAATTTCGTAAATATTTGGCTTATGCTGAAGTACTACCAAAACCACTGCATTGTAAATATTAGAAAACTTCACCTGATTCACCCCATCCCACGGGCAAAATCCATCATTCTCTGAATCGGCAGCAATGCCTTTATGCGAATCTCTTTATCAATAAAAATTTCATTATTCCTGTCGCCTGTCTCCAGCACTTCAGCAAGATTACGCAGACCATTCATCGCCATCCACGGGCAGCGGAGACAACTCTCACAATGCCCTCCCAGACCGCCGCTTGGTGCTTCAAGAAACAGCTTGCCTGGTGAAGCCTGTCTCATCTTGTAAAAAATACCTGGCTCCGTGGCAACAATGAACACCTGCACTTCCGGGTTAAGAGAGGCCTTGATAAGGGCAGTGGTGGAGCCTACCACATCGGCCATCTTGACAATATCCCGCGGAGATTCAGGGTGAACAAGCACCTGGGCCTGAGGATATCTTGCCTGCAGCCTGGCGATGCCCCCGGCCTGGAACTGTTCATGGACAACGCAGCTACCCGGCCAGAGCAGCATCTCTGCCCCGGTCTCTTCCTGCACATACGCACCGAGATGCCGATCAGGTGCCCAAAGCAGTCTTTCCCCCTTACCGGCCAAATGCTTAATAATTGGTAAGGCAATCCCGGAAGTTACCACCCAGTCTGCCCTGGCCTTGACCTCAGCACTGGTATTGGCATAAACCACACTGGTATATTCAGGATGGGTATCACAAAAATCAGCGAAAATATCCGCCGGACATCCCAGATCCAAAGAACAGGTTGCCCGGATATCCGGCATCAAAACCCTTTTCTCAGGATTGAGAATCTTTGCGGTTTCCCCCATGAAACGAACCCCGGCAACAATTAAAGTTGTTGCCGGATGCTCACTGCCAAACCTTGCCATTTCCAGAGAGTCGGCAACGCATCCTCCGCTTTCTTCGGCAAGTGCCTGCAAATCATCACAGGTATAATAATGGGCAACCAGAACCGCTTTTTGATGTTCAAGAAGTTTTTTAATTCTCTCTATCAGGGCTTTTTGTTCTCCCGCCGTATAGGTTTTATTTTGCTGTTCAGCCAGACTGAAAGCCTCATCCAACATGGCTTGATCAACAATCGGAAGCACCGGCCAGGATATAGTTTTGTTTTCAGGTGTGGTCATCATGGATAAAAAGAAAAAGAAAAAGAAAAAGAAAAAACAGAGTTACTGTTGTTACAAATTATGCCCTTGCCTCAACCAGTAATTCCGCGAGCTGGGCAACAGCAAAATCAAGTTCTGAATCCAACGAAACAGACAGCTCCAGATATTTCACCGCCTCTTCATTGTTTCCTGTCTTCCTGTAATTAATGCCAAGATTAGCATAATCAATAGCAGAAGACGGGTTTAATTCAACTGCCCGGTGAAATCGTTCTATGGCATCCTGATAGCGACCGGTCTTAAAGTAGCAGACACCAAGAATATTATGAAAATCAGGCCGTTCATCATCATGCACCCGCCCCTTTTCAATAACATTAATTGCCTCGTCAAAACGACCAAGTTCTTTAAGGCAATCACCAAGATAAGAGTATATATAAGGTATATCTTCTTCTTCCGGTTCCATTGTCAAAGATTTTTTAAAATGATCGGCGGCCTTATCAAGAATCCCTCTTTCCATAAGATTTCTGGCAAGATAAAATTCCAGATAATATGCCCGTGGCAAAATATCCTCCATTCTTCGCAACTGAGTTTCGCATTCCTTCAAATCGGTTACCTGTTCATAAAGGAGTTTGGCAATAAAAAGTCCAGCCTGCTGCCCTCTGGATCGTTCCCGGAAATGACAACCGGGGATAATAGTGTACACTGCCGGAATATCAAGTTCAGGATGGGTAACATCAACCACAAATACATCCATCCCGTTTCCGGCAAGCCGGGTCACAAAGTTTTCCACTTCAAGCCTGATGTTTTTATTTTTATCGGTAAGACAAGGCAGGGTATCAATGGCTGCAGTCCCCTGCGAAGATGTAATATATGGAACTTCGTCCATTGACAAGGGTTTGGGCAGACCGCTGGCAACATAATTTGAACCGGAATTAAAATCTCCTGCCAGTTGGGCGACCTCGGTTAAGGCACGAATCAGAGATTTTTCCGGGTCAGGTGTTGTACCGGCGGTATAGACTATTTCACTTTTTTCAGGGAATGTGGACGGATCAAAACAGAGGGCCGCCACGGTTGGTATCCCGGTATCGAGAGTAAAATCATTAAGATATACCCTTATACCATTGGCAGAAAATTTATCAAGAAGTGCCCGTGCCACTGGATTTTGCACGGAATCGGGGTCAATATGGGGGGTGACAAGCCTTCCATGGGTAACTTCAGCACAGACATGCCGCTCTATAATTTCAGCTATTCCCTGACTGATTGCCTCTTCCAGAGTGTTACCGGCAGCAGGGCCGTTAAATTCATTAATGGCATAAAACCATGAAAACGGCAGGAGAATTTCTTCATCCCTGGTCAAGTTTGTTGCCCATACCCAGCGGATGGGGATCTCGCTTATCAACCGTTCCAGCTCATCTACACTGGTTGTCCGGTCATGAACCGACAACAGCCATTTATCCAGCTTAAGAAGTGGATAACCAGCCGATTTAACCCCTGCCCAGGTATCATAAATAAAATTATTATCATTATCCATGAAGGCAAAAAAGCTGAACCGCTCGGCAAGTTCCATACAGGCGGATGCCCTGGCCTGTTCAGGGCTTGATCCTTTACCCATCTGTTTTTTATTACCAATGATTTTTTCCGCATCCTCACCGCAGACACTGAAATAAACAGGAATACCAAGGCGACCATTATCTACCCGCCGCACTTCTTTTAGTATATCAAGATTCAAGCCGGCAAGCCGCTGGTGAAACCGACGTAGGGTTTCTTCAGGAGAGCATACTTTATCAAGCTCATGCGTATATTGCTTGTAACAATCTTTAAGGATAATTTTTTTTTCATTTTCCATAATCTTCTCCTATTTTACCCCACTCATTGTCATCTGTCCCCTGTAACCTGATCATTTTACCGCCTCAAGGGTAACATCAACCCTCTCTTCCATTCCATCACGAAGCAAGGTGAGGCTTACAATATCACCAATCTTGAATTTTTCCAGCTCATCTCTCAAGCTGTTAAAATCATCGACCCGAATACCGTTAACCGCCAGGATTGAATCGCCAAGGATCAAGCCGCCCCGTACCTGCCGAGTGGGTATCAGTCCCGCCTTTTCCGCACTTGAGCCGGGCAGAACATTTAAAATCAATACTCCGGTCAGGCCAAATTGGCGGGCAAGACTGGGAGGAGCAAGGGTCACACCCAGTCCGGGTTTGATCACCCGGCCATGCCTGATAAGTTGAGGAACCACCCGATTAACTTCATGAACAGGTACCGCAAAACCAACCCCTGAACTGAAACCACTTGGACTGTAAATCGCCGTATTGACGGCGATTAAACGGCCTGCACTGTCAAGCAGCGGTCCCCCGGAATTACCGGGGTTAATAGCAGCATCGGTCTGAATTACATCTGAAATAACCCTGCCGGTCACCGACTTTATCTCCCTGCCCAAGGCACTGACCACCCCGGTGGTCAGGGTCTGATCAAGACCAAAGGGATTGCCAATGGCAAATACTTTCTGCCCCACCAACAGGTTATCAGATTCACCAATCGCCAGGGGAAACAGTTTATTTTTCGGGGCCGAAATCTGAAGCACGGCAAGGTCACGGTCAGGGGCTGCCCCCACCAGCACAGCTTTCCAGGTGGAATGATCAGCCAGGGTTACCTCTAAGCGGCTTGCACCGGCAATCACATGATAATTGGTAACAATCCTGCCCTGTTTATCCCAGACAAAGCCTGAACCGGTACCTCTGGGGATTTCATAAACATTCAAGCTGAACAGATTACGCCGCAGAGCAATGGAAGTAATAAACACCACGGATGGAGCCGCACTTTTAAAAACTTCAATGGTATTCTGTTCATCTGCTGCCAGGTCACCACGGGCCAGCACCGCCCGGGGAACGGCATCCGGGTCATGGAGAGAAGGTTGAAAACTCTGATATAGAACCCAGCCGCTGGCAAACAGGACAACAAAAATAACAAGAGGGGAAACCCGTCCCTCACTGGATCGATTTAAAGAAAACACATAATCTCCTCAGAGATGAAGAAAGAATTTGGCAATGGAGAAATAAAGTGTAACTCCAAGCACATCAATGGAGGTTGTGATAAAGGGACCGGTGGCAACAGCAGCATCTATATTTAATCGTTTCAGCACCATGGGGACAAACGCACCAATTGTCGCCGCCATGGTCATGACCGCAAAAACAGACAGACCGACAACCAGACCAAGAAAAACCGGGGATTCGTATTGAAAAAATATCACAACACCAAGTAGAAGACCAAACAAAGCTCCAAGCAACAGGCCAACAATGAACTCCTTGCCTATCACCCTGAAAAAATGATTCATATTGACCCGGCCTGTGGCAAGCCCCCTGACAATAATGGTGGACGACTGGGTTGCAATATTTCCCCCCATACCGGCAATGACAGGAATAAAAGAAGCCAGGGCCAGGACTTTATAAAGTTCTGCTGAAAAATCAAAATCTTTTAAAGATTCATAAAGCTCAGTT
>CAZHPX010000058.1:0-7169 GCA_964534785.1 uncultured Desulfobulbaceae bacterium
GAGAATTGTTCTTGTTGGAGCTTTTTTTTCTGCTCGACCGGTATTTGCTCAAGAAATATTTTGTTAATATCAATTGAAATTAAACCATGTTTCCAACTGAAAGAAGAGAGGAAGTGCAATTATGGGAAGAATAATCGGGATTGATCTGGGAACGACCAATTCATGTGTTGCAGTGATGGAAGGCGGCGAACCTAAGGTTATAGAAAACTCAGAGGGAACAAGGACTACCCCTTCAGTGGTTGCCTTTGCTGATAAAGGTGAGCGGCTGGTTGGTCAGGTTGCGAGACGACAGGCTGTTACCAATCCGACAAAGACCTTGTTTGCCATTAAAAGGTTGGTTGGTCGCAGGTTTACTGACCCTGAGGTTAAAAAATCCATTAAGGTCAGCCCGTTTACGATTGTAGAAGGAAGCGGTGGAGATGCTGTTGTTGAGGTGGATGGCCAACAGTACAGTGCGGCTGAGATTTCTGCCATGATTATTGGCAAGATGAAACAGACCGCAGAAGAGTACTTTGGAGAGCCGGTTACCGAAGCGGTTGTTACCGTGCCTGCTTATTTTAATGATGCCCAGCGACAGGCAACCAAGGATGCAGGCAAAATAGCCGGTCTTGAGGTTAAAAGGATTATCAATGAGCCGACTGCCGCTTCTCTTGCCTATGGTCTGGACAAAAAAAGTGATGAGAAGATAGCGGTATTTGACCTTGGCGGCGGTACCTTTGATGTATCGATTCTTGAAATCGGCGATGGAGTATTTGAGGTCAAGGCTACCAATGGTGACACCTTTCTTGGTGGTGAAGACTTTGATATGCGAATCGTAAACTGGCTTGCCGACGAGTTCAAGCGGGAGCAGGGTATTGATCTGCGCAGTGACAACATGGCGTTGCAGCGGCTGAAGGAAGAGGCGGAAAAAGCCAAGAAGGAGTTGTCAACGGCCATGGAAACGAATATCAATCTTCCTTTTATTACCGCCGATGCCACCGGTCCTAAACATTTAAACTTAAAGTTATCCCGGGCAAAATTAGAAAGCCTTGTCGATGATTTGATAGAGCGGACAGTAGCACCATGTTTGACAGCCTTAAAAGATGCGGGTTTGAATCCTTCTGACATTAATGAGGTTATTCTGGTTGGCGGTATGATTCGGATGCCGAAAGTCCAGGCGAAGGTTAAGGAGATTTTTGGCCGGGAACCGCATAAGGGAGTTAATCCAGATGAAGTTGTTGCTATTGGTGCCGCTATCCAGGGCGGTGTCTTAAAAGGTGATGTCAAGGATGTGCTTCTTCTTGATGTCACTCCGTTGTCCCTTGGGATAGAGACCCTTGGTGGAGTAACCACCAAGCTGATTGACAAAAACACCACGGTGCCTACCAAGAAAAGCCAGGTGTTCTCAACTGCTGCTGATAATCAGCCGGCTGTGTCTATTCATGTTCTCCAGGGCGAGCGGGAAATGGCTCCGAATAACAAAACCATCGGTCGCTTTGAGTTGACTGATATTCCTCCGGCTCCACGGGGAGTGCCGCAGATTGAGGTAACTTTTGATCTTGATGCAAACGGTATTCTTCATGTCTCTGCCAAGGATATGGGAACCGGCAAAGAGCAGTCCATTCAGATTACCGCATCTTCAGGTCTTTCGGAAACAGAGATTGAGCGGATGAAAAAAGATGCGGAACTGCATGCTGAAGAAGATAAAAAAAGAAAACATCTGGTCGAAGCCAAGAATAATGGTGATTCCATGATTCATATGACCGAAAAAAGCTTGAGTGAGCTTGGCGACAAGGTTGATGCAGAAACCAAAGGTAAGGTGGAAGCGGAAATTGCAAGTTTGAAAAAAGCCCTTGAAGGAGATGATGTAGAGGCGATCAAGGCGGCTACGGAAAAACTGACAGCAGCATCGCATAAACTGGCCGAACTGATGTATGCTCAGGCTTCACAGGGACAGGGAGGAGCCGGAGGGCCAGGAGCTGCCGGGGCTGGTGCTGGTGCTGGAGCTGCCGGGGCTGGTGCTGGTGCTGGAGCTGCCGGGGCTGATGGAGCCGGAACTTCTCCAAAATCCAAACGTGATGACGACGATGTTGTTGATGCCGATTTTGAAGAAGTAAAGTAGTTCAGGGGACAGGTGTCAGGAGACAGGTAACAGGTTCCATGTCCTGTAACCTGTTACCTGTAACCTGGAACCTGGAACCTGGAACCTGAACTCTAACCTGATCAATGAAACGCTTACTCTCCGGTATTCAGCCTTCCGGAAAACTCCATATAGGCAATTATTTTGGCATGATGAAGACCATGATTGCCAATATGGAAGATTCCAATCTTTTTGTATTTATTGTCAACCTCCATGCAATGACAACTGTTCGGAGCCGGCAGACTCTCAGCCGGGTAACTCTGGAAGCGGCTGCTGATTTTATGGCCCTTGGTCTTGATCCGGATAGGTGTACTTTCTGGGTTCAGTCGGATGTCCCGGAAGTGTGTGAGTTGTTCTGGATTCTGTCCACCTTGACTCCCATGGGACTTCTGGAGCGATGCCATTCCTATAAAGACAAAATCGCCAGGGGGATTACGGCTAATCACGGTCTTTTTTCCTATCCGGTTCTGATGGCGGCTGATATTCTTCTTTTTCAGTCGGAAGTGGTGCCGGTGGGCAAGGACCAGAAACAGCATCTTGAAGTGGCAAGGGATATAGCATTTAAGTTTAACAATAGTTTTGGTGACACTTTTATTGTTCCCGAGCCGGCCATCAGTGAAACCACTGCCATTGTTCCGGGATTAGACGGCCAGAAGATGTCTAAATCATACGATAACACCATTCCTATTTTTCTGGATGATAAACCACTTCGCAAAAAGGTCATGTCCATTCAAACCGATGCCACCCCGGTTTCAGAACCTAAAAACCCTGATTCCTGCAATCTTTTTGCCCTTCTCAAGCTCTTTGCCCCGCCAGAGCAGTTAAGCGAGGTTCGCAGCCTTTATGTTAACGGTGGAGCAGCCTATGGTTATATTAAACAGGATCTTTTTGATCTGATAAGAGATTATTTTTCCGGGGCCAAAAACAGAAAAAAAGAGTTGCTGGATAACCAGGATTATCTGCGGGATATATTGGCAGCAGGTGCGGACAAGGCAAGGGGTGAGGCGGTCAAAACTCTTGAGTTGGTTCGGGAACGGGTTGGTCTGCGTTATTGATGATTTAATATCTCTGAATCAATGTTATTTGGGATAATGTCAGATGCTATGTCTTGCAAAACAAACATTGCTGCATATAAGCAAAGCGGATTATTCAGCTATTTTAAAAAATCTGCATAATCATCGGACTGTAACTGTTCAGAAGTTATTCCCTTCATTCATCGTCATCATTATTACCCTCAAGGATAATTCTGGCGATTTCCACGCAGCAATGATTCATCTGCCGTTGGGTATACATTAACTCCACATGAATGGAGTGAGTGGCCAATACATCTTCTCCACCACGTCTCAGCCGTTGCATATGCTGGCGGCGCAACTCATCTTCAAGCTGTTTGTAGCGTTTTTTTCTCTTTTTGATGTTCTGGGCAAGGGCTTTATCCATACTGACCATGGCAACCTGGAGTCGTTTAAGCTGTTTTGCTATTTTTTTATGATAGGCAAGTAGTTCTTCTTTGCCTTCCGGTGAAAAATCCTGACGGGTCTGTTTTTTCTTGGCTGATAAAGGGACTATCTGCCGGGTGATTATATCCCCCATCAACTCGATATAGTTAAGCAGAGAGAGGAGACCGTTCAACTCCCTGCCCTGACCGGAAGCCAGTTCGTTCCTGCCGATTTTGAGCAGGTATTTTCTTATTTCATCTTCGAGGACATTGATTTTCTCTTCTCTCATTGCAATCCCTTCAAGCAGGGAAAGCTGGGGGTGGCTTTTATCCCGCAGGGGTTTATCGTTAACAAATGGAATAATGGCTGCCCGGTGCATGGTGAGTATAAGTTTAAGCATACAGTTTATCTCTGAGCGGGCAGCTTGAAGAGCTATGGCTGGTGTATCTATAATTTTATCGTCAAGATAGCGGATTTTAGGGGTGATGGCATCATCTAAGGGAGTGTCAGGAAGGATACGGATGATGAGCCAGGCAAAAAAAGATATAAAGGGAAGAAACACCAGGCCGACGGTGATATTGAAAATTGTATGGGCATTGGCGATTTGCCGGGCTGTATTAAAATCAAATATTTCTGAGATTATTCGGATCAGTTCAGCAAATTGCGGTATCCAGAAGATAAACAGCAATGCTCCGCCGACATTGAACAGGACATGACCTATGGCCACTCTTTTTGCCTCTCTTGACGCCCCTATCCCGGCGAGGATGGCAGTAACACAGGTGCCTATATTGGCTCCGATAATTATAGGGATACCTGCCTCTATGGTGATGAGGTCCTGCTGGGCAAGGACAATGACAATACCGGTGGTGGCACTGCTGCTCTGTACCAGGGCTGTGAACAATGCACCTGCTGCTATGCCGGCAAGGGGATTTCGCAGGTCTTTCATGGTCTCTATGAACGGTGCATAGGTACGCAGCGGTTCCATGGCATCGCCCATTAACTTCATTCCGAAAAAGAGCATTCCGAAACCTAACATGATATTACCGATGTTGGTCAGTTTTTCATCCTTGACAACCATTTTCAGGGCAACTCCGACCAGGACCATGACCAGGGCGAAATCGGTTATTTTGAAGGCAACAAGCTGGGCGGTGACGGTGGTGCCGATATTGGCTCCGAGAATAATTCCCAGAGCCCTGGCAAATGACATCAGCCCTGCCTGAACAAAACTTATCAACATGACCGTGGTAGCACTTGATGACTGGATAATCATGGTGACTACGGCACCAACCACCATGGCTATGAAGTTATTTCTGGTCATGCTGGCAAGGATGGAGCGGATCCGGTTACCGGCTGCTTTTTTGATACCTTTGCTCATCTTCTCCAGGCCATAAAGGAAAAAAGCCAGACCGCCGCCGAGGGCGAGGAGGATGGGCGGCCATGAGACATGGCTTGTGGTCACGGTTGCAGCAGGAAGTATTTCTGCCCACAGGAAAAACACAGCCCCGGCGAGACAGGCTGTAAGGAGAAGGAAAGATTGTCCTGAAGAGGGTGTCCGGTTATGCTGCATGGCAGGTATTCGTTTTTTTGCTTGGGAGGAAAACTCTACAGGCCTGAACAAGACCATATTTTATAAAATTTTATCATATATTCTAACTTTGTCAAATGGGTTTTTTTCTCTCACCTGGTAACGATTGCCATGGCATCTCCGTAGCTGAAAAAACGGTATCCATGTTTGATGGCTTCCCTGTAGGCATTCAGGAGTGGTTTTCGACCCACCATGGCTGAGACAAGAAAGAGCAGGGATGAGCGGGGCAGATGAAAATTGGTAATCAGGTTATCAACAATCCTGAATCGGTGTCCCGGGTAAATAAAAAGATCACAGGGACCGCAGACCGGTCTGACCATACCTGAATCATCCGCAGCAAATTCAAGGGTTCGTACCGTGGTCGTACCCACTGCCCATATCCTGCCTCCGGCTGCTTTGACTGCATTTATCCGGGCCGCAGTTTCAGGCTTTATTTCAACAGATTCTTCATGGATATTATGTTTTTTGATATTATCAACCCGTACCGGAGCAAAGGTACCGAAACCGACATGAAGGGTCAGGTGACAGCAGTCTACCCCTTTGTTTCTGATAGCATTATCTAATTCGGGGGTAAAATGAAGCCCGGCGGTGGGGGCGGCAACCGAGCCGGTATCCTGGGCATAACAGGTCTGATAACGGATGGTGTCTTCCGCAGTTGTTCCCTCTGGTCGATGGATATAAGGGGGCAGAGGGATCTGGCCGCATTCTGCGAGGATATCGTCAAGGCTTTTATCATTGTCAGTTTTGTACCTGAGTTCAATTTCCACTTTGCCATCGGGAAGGAGTTTTTTGACAACTGCTTCCATCTCAGAACTGAACTTGAGGAGAGTCCCTGGCTTCGGGCGTTTGGAGCTTTTGAGAAGAACTGTACATTCTGCATTTGTCCAGCCGTCTGAGTCGGAATGTTTTTGTTTGTCTCCGGGATACTCTAAAAAGAGAATCTCGATTCTGCCTCCGCTTGCTTTTTTACCAATCAGCCTGGCCGGAAAAACTTTTGTATTGTTACGAACCAGCAGGTCGCCGGGGTTGAGGAGGTCAAGGATGGCAGGAAAACGGGCGTGGGTCAGCCGGTTGTCATCTTCTAAGATAAGCAGTCGGGATTGATCCCGCTGTTCTGCCGGATATTGGGCAATATGCTCTTCGGGAAGCTCAAAGTCGTAGGATGAGAGAGAAAAGTCGTCGTTCATTATAGTCTGTTTTGTTTTTTGTTTGTAAATATCAGGGTTGATACAAAGTTAATGCCTTTCATAATCGAAATACCGGTAAGGTCAAGAGGATATTGCCTTTGCCGGTCATGTTATGCTATGGTGGATTATGTTTTTAATTGTAACAGCGACAGAAATGGAAATGCGTCCTTTCAGGAGAGCGGGGGGTGATGTTGGCCATGAGCTGTTGGTTACCGGTATGGGACTGGTGGAGACGGCTTTTTCCCTGACCCGTCGTCTTGCCCGGGGTATAGATGGATTGGAGGGGATTATTCATTTTGGTGTGGCTGGAGCCTATTTACATCCAGACGGTTCCGGGGCGGAAATGTTGGATATATGTATTGCCGAGGAGGAAGTTCTTGGTGATTTTGGTATATGTTTTCCTGAAAAAATAGAAAGATTTATTGCCCCTGAACTTGGGGTGAGGGATTGTTTTCCCTTAGATAAAAAACTTCTCCGGGAAGCATCTGAAGTTTTATCCCGCAGCAATATAGAGAACAGGCAGGGAGTTTTTGTTACTGTAAACTCTGCTTCTGGAATTAAGCAGCGGGGAGATATATTTATCCGGGAGTTTGGGGGGTTATGTGAAAACATGGAAGGGGCCGCCGTGGCCAGGGTCTGTGCCGGTTTTGCTCTTCCCTGTCTGGAGATTCGTTGTGTGTCTAATTTTGTTGAAGATAGAAATACCGGCAACTGGCAGTTGAAAGAGGCCTGTCGCCGGGCTGGTGAGGCGGCGGCGGTTATTGCCAGATTCAGGTTACAGGTTACAGATTGACGATATCCCCTCGAATCGGGGCAATGTGCCCGTAGGGGCGAACCTGTGT
>CAZHPX010000059.1:0-7145 GCA_964534785.1 uncultured Desulfobulbaceae bacterium
AAATCCTTCAATTGTTCAGGCCGCATTCTTTCAGCAAGGGGACTGTTTGTTTTTGGTACTTTTGTCATTACAGTCTGTTACCGTTAATGTGCGGTCAGGCAGCATTTGTCTTCGCAGTGTAATTTTAAACAGCGGTATGGGAAGACCACCAATGTGCCCTTTGTTTCTGTTGAACTTTGATGACTTTTTGTAATCGTACCATTTGCTCTTTTCTTGGGTTGGTTGTAAATTTAACACCTAATTTGAAAGCCCGGATTTGATCCTGTTGAAATATATCCATCCAGATGGGTTTGGCAATAATGGAAAAAAAGATATCGTCCGGGGGAATATTCATGGAAAGCTGGAGTACTCCGGAGATGTTTTCCCTTGTTGTGTAAAAAATATGAAAGTTGTCTCGTATAATCTGGGTCATGAGCAGACATGCCCCATGTTCTGAGATGTCAATGATGCGTCCGGAAAAAGGGCCAGAGATGGTTGCTCCCCCGGCATGGTCTATGGCGGTTACCGTGATGGGAAGATAGTCGGTTATCCGGTTGGTCCGTCTGTTTTCAATCATAATATACGAGACACCCGCAGGTGACAGGATAGTTTTCCGCTGCTGGCGGAGGGAAACAGTTGAGATTCTCTCGATGGCACTCTGTTTGCATTTTACTTATATCATATATGCGTTAAAGTTAAAAATAAAATATAAAAATAACCTGTATATGAGTCGTATTTTTTTAAAATAAATAATAGAAAACGGTTATAGATATGGAACTTACTGAGAATTGGTTGTAGCTGGAGAAATGTTTTATTAATGGGGAATTTAAAACTGCTGAATCCGGGAAAACGGCTGTCGTTCATAATCCGGCGACCGGGGAGTTGATAGGCAGTGTGCCTTTGTTAAATCGTCGGGAAGTGCGGGCCGCAATCGAAAGTGGGCGGGACTCGTGGCCGGCCTGGCGAAGCCTGAGTGCAAAGGAGCGGGCTGGATTGCTGCGACGGTGGTATGATCTGATCATTGAGTACCAGGATGATCTTGCTGAGATTATGACGGCTGAGCAGGGGAAACCACTTGATGAGGCTAAGGGCGAGATTCTCTATGCTGCCAGTTTTGTCGAGTGGTTTGCCGAAGAGGCGAAACGGGTATACGGGGATACCGTTCCCATGGCCTTGCCGGGTAAACGGATAATTGTTCTTAAGGAGCCGGTTGGGGTCTGTGCGGCCATTACTCCCTGGAATTTTCCTTCGGCTATGATTACCCGCAAGGTTGCTCCGGCTCTTGCTGCTGGATGTCCGGTGGTGATTAAACCGGCTTTAAGTACACCATTTTCGGCTTTGGCTCTGGCCCGCCTTGCCGGGAAGGCCGGGTTTCCTGCCGGGGTGTTCAATGTGGTGACCGGCCCGGCTGCTGAGGTCGGGGCGGAGTTGACTGAAAATCCCCTTATCCGTAAACTCAGTTTTACAGGTTCAACAGAGGTTGGTAAGAAGTTAATGCGGGATTGTGCGTCCACGGTAAAGAAAATTTCTCTTGAGCTGGGTGGACACGCACCTTTTATTGTCTTTGATGATGCTGATATTGATGCGGCTGTTGACGGGGTCATTGCCTCCAAGTACAGGAACTCAGGTCAGACCTGTGTCTGTGCCAACAGGATATTTGTTCAGGAGGGGGTGTATGAGGAATTTGCTCAAAAGATGATCCAGACTGTTCGTTCCCGTCTTCGGGTAGGCAATGGATTTGACGAGGGGGTTAACCAGGGACCGCTCATTGATATAAATGCGGTTATTAAAGTTGAAGAACAGATCAGCGACGCCCTTGCAAAAGGAGCAAAAATAGGCTGCGGCGGTAAAAGAACAGGGGAGAGAGGTTTCTTTTTTGAGCCGACAATTCTTCTTGATGTTACCCCGGCAATGAAGATTGCCCATGAGGAGACTTTCGGGCCGGTGGCACCCCTGTTTTCCTTTACCACCGAGGATGAAGTAATTCACCTTGCCAATGATACTCCCTATGGTCTGGCCTCTTATTTTTACAGCCGGGATGCGGGACGGGTCTGGCGGGTTTCTGAAGCCCTGGAATATGGAATGGTTGGGGTGAATACGGGGGTGATGTCGAGCGAAGCTGCTCCGTTTGGTGGCATCAAGGAGTCGGGGATAGGACGGGAAGGTTCAAAATACGGGATTGAGGAGTATCTGGAGATAAAATATATCTGTATGGATGTCAGGTGACAGAAGTCAGAAGTCAGATGACAGAATAGTTAGCAGCCAAAGGCTGATATAATTATTAAAACAAATAACAAAACAAAATCTTGGCTGCTGATCATTCTGTCTTCTGACAAAGGCAGAATCAGTCGGTTGTCTGGACAATATCATCGCTGTCAACAAATGCATATGCTGAGTGTTTGTGAATTGATTCAAAACTTTCAACTCCTATGGAAAACCAGCCGATATCCGGATGTGTTATGGCTTGCTGGGCCGCCTTTCTAACCACATCTTCCACAAACATGGGATTTTCATAGGCGGTTTCGGTGACGAATTTTTCATCGGGTCGCTTGAGCAGGGCATAGACTTCGCATGAACCGCATTGCTCCACCAGTTCAATAAGATCTTCTAACCAGATGAACTTAAGCGGATGGACAGTTAAGGTAACTTCTGCTCGTTGGTTATGGGCACCTGCTGCACTGATTTCCTTGGAGCAGGGGCATAGGGTCGTCATCGGTACTTTGACCTGGAGGAGTAGTTTTTGTTTTCCTTTTGTGGTACCTGTAAAGGAACATTGATATTCCATCAGGCTGCTGGTGCCGGTTACCGGAGCTTTTTTGGCAATAAAATAAGGAAAACACATCTCCATTGCTGCCTGTCCGGCCTCCATCTGTTTGCAGAGTTTATCAAGAAGTTCAGGGAAAATGGAGGCATGCATATCTTTGCGATAACAGGAAAGCAGCTTTGTGAAGGTAGTCATCACACAGGTTTCCCGTAACTTACGGGGCATGTCTGCCTGTAATGAGATTGTTGCCACTGTCTTTTGCAGTGGACCACTTTTTTCTCTGATTGAAACTGGACAGGTGAAGTTGCTTATGCCTACGGAATTAAGTTTCATGACCGTCTCCATAGCGTATTTTTTGTACTTAAACAAGGGGGAAAATGGTTTTTGTTTGACAGGTGACAGGTGACAGGTGACAGAGGGCAAAAAGTTGAGAGGAAGTCCGCTGAAAGCGGCTGATTATTCTGTCTTCTGTCTTCTGCTACAGGCAGGGGGGAGAACTTGAAAGGTTAGGATTTTGATGTAAAACATGGTATGTTCTAAAAGAAAATCGGTGGAGAGGTTTGGTGGACAGGGTTATTGATAATAAAAATGAGAAAACCCGTCTTGATAAATGGTTATGGGCAGCCAGATTTTTTAAGACCAGGTCATTGGCGGCAAAAGCGGTTTCCGGAGGTCATGTCCGTCTGAACGGGAATCGGATTAAGCCTGCCAGGGCAGTCCTGGGCGGGGATACGCTTTATATTCGCCGGGGTGAGCTGGAGTTTACGGTTCTTGTGTTGGCAGTAAGTTCCAGGCGTGGTCCGGCTGTGATTGCCAGGACTCTTTATGAGGAAACTCAGAAATCCATTATCGACCGGGAAGAATCCCGTGAGGAGCGAAAGTTGTTTCGTATTCCGGCAGCCCGACCTGAGCGGCGGCCGGATAAACGGGATCGGCGGAAAATCAGAGAATTTTTGCGTAAAGGTTGAAATCACAAAGAGACATGAAAAACATGAAAAAAGTTGAAAGAGCGTTGATTAGTTTGACGGATAAGTCAGGTATAGAGGGGTTTGCCGGCAGCTTGAGCGAGCTTGGTGTGGAAATTTTCTCCACCGGAGGAACCGCAAAAAAGATGCGGGATTGCGGAGTTCCTGTGCAGGATGTCTCGGAATTTACAGGTTTTCCGGAAATGCTGGATGGCAGGGTGAAAACTCTCCACCCTCTTATCCATGGCGGCATTCTTAACCAGCGCAATAACCCTGATCACCAGAAACAATGCCGGCAACATTCTATTCTTGACATTGACATTGTTGCTGTTAACCTGTACGCCTTTGAGAAAACTGTGGCTGAGCCTGACTGTCTGCTTGCTGATGCCGTGGAGAATATTGATATTGGCGGGCCTACCCTGCTCCGGGCAGCGGCCAAGAATTTTCATGATGTCACGGTTATTGTTGATCCTGCTGATTATGAGCAGGTTCTGGCAGAAATCCGGGCCACTGGCAGCACCAGTCTTAAACTTCGTTTTAAACTGGCAGTCAAGGTCTTTGAGTTAACCTCAGCTTATGATACCGCCATTGCCAACTGGCTTGTCAGGGTGAATATGGATGATAATTCTTATTTTGCGGATAATAGTTGAATCATGTTGAAGCTGGCTGTTCTTCTTTCCGGTTCAGGCCGCACTCTGGATAATTTTCATAACCGTATCCAGGCCGACAGTATGGATGCTGAAATCATGGTGGTTATCTCCAATATCAGTGATGCTCCGGGGCTTAAGAAAGCTGAGAGATACGGATATCCGTTTTTTTATGGAAAAGATAATGGTGAGATTAACCGGATATTGAATGATTTTAAGGTTGATCTGGTTGTTCTTGCCGGTTACCTTAAGCTTTATGCAGCTCCTGTATCACTGCGTCGGAGGGTTATTAATATCCACCCGTCGCTTATTCCTTCATTTTGTGGAGCCGGATTTTATGGTCATCGTGTCCATGAGGCGGTGAAGGCGAGGGGCTGTAAGGTCAGTGGCTGCACCGTACATTTTGCCAATGAAAAATATGATGAAGGACCGATTATTGTTCAGCGATGTGTGTATCTTGAAGACATGGACAGCCCTGATGATATTGCGGGTAAGGTGTTTGCTGCTGAATGTGAGGCCTTTCCTGAAGCTGTAAACCTGGTGGCGGCAAAGGGTGTTGATTATTTTTGGAAACAGGATGATAAGGAAATAAAACCATGACAACCCAGATTATCATGAACTCTGAGGATATTGACCGCAGTCTGGATCGGATTAGTCTGGAGATTATTGAAAAAAATCGTGGTATTGATGAACTTGCTGTGGTTGGTATTCATACCGGTGGTGTGTTTCTTGCCGAGCGGATTCAAAAAAAAATTATTGAACATGAAAATGCACAACTCCTGCTTGGCCATCTTGATATTACCCTGTATCGGGATGACTGGAGTCTGATTTCACAAAATCCGGTGGTCAGGGAAACAGACATTGGTTTTGCCGTAGATAACCGGCGGGTGGTATTGGTTGATGATGTTATTTTTACCGGCAGAACCATTCGGGCGGCCATGGATGCGATTATGGATTATGGGCGGCCATTGTCAATCCAGTTGGCGGCCCTGATCGACCGGGGAGGGAGAGAACTGCCGATTCAACCTGACTTTGTGGGTTTGACAGTTGGTGTAGATGAGGGGGAACGGATTGATGTGATCCTGGCGGAAAAAGATGGTCGTGATGAAGTTATTCTGTATGGGGCTGGAGGACGGGTATGATATCGGGTATGTATTCTGCAAGGCCTGATGATCTGGCCATGATCTGCCAGAGAGTCCAGGAAAAGTTTAAGAGTTATAAAAAGTATGGTTTCAGCAGTCGCTATAACGATTTTCTTAAAGCTTTTTTTGATCTGGTCCAGGAGTTTGATTCATTAGAGGACTTTTACCGGATTTGTGTGGCTGTTCCCCTGGAAATTACCAATATGGAATGCCGTCTCTATTTGAATTTGAGAGATGAACAACAGGCTGTGAGAGATGAACGGCAACATTTATGGCTTGTCTGTGACAGCAGGCATGGGGTTGCTGTTGAACCGAAGATCATCAGCAATGGGGTATCTTTACAGAAAACTCCATATGAAACAGAGGATAGTTTTGTTGTTCCCATCTGTAACAGGCAGATGATTTACAGTCGTCTGCAAAATGGTTCCATGGAATATTCCATGGAGCATATAGAGCAGCAGACAAGAGGGGAGGGATGTCCGCAGCAGGCCGGGGCAACAGAATCGTGGCATGGATGCGACAAAGTCTGCGGGCGTTTTGGAGTGTTGGGGATGTTGTCGGTGAGTCCGCTTGCCCAGCTCAATGATGCGGATAAGTTCTTTCTGGGCAAGTACGCAAACAGGATAGGGTTTAATCTGGAAAACCGGCTTATTGCCCGGCAGAATATTGATCATTTGAAGTTTATCAATACTCTTGTTATGGACATTGAACATAATGTCATTGTCCCCAATATGTATTTTATTCATCTGTTTAATCAGTTGAAAAGAAAAGTTGTTGAAATTGAGTCGATTGAGAAAGAGGTTGAAAAAAATATTGCCTCCGGGATGACCGGAAGCTCGTGTGCAGATTATTTGAGCCGGTGTCGTCAGATTCGCATGGAATTGTTCAGGTGTCATCAGGAACTCGTTAAGCATCACAAGAATATTTCATTGTTTCTTGAGAGCCTGTTTCGCCGGGAGCATTTTGAGAAGGGACATCTCGTCCTGCGTCCTCACCGTTGTTTTGTGGAAAAAGAGATTATAATCCCTCAGCTTGATCATTATCGCAGTCGTTTGCGGGCTGCCAATATCGAGGTTCGTCCGCCCCGGAATATGCTGGAGGAAGAATTTCAGATTATGGTGGATATTGGTTTGTTGTCCCAGGTTTATGCTAATCTTTTCTCAAATGTGGTGAAATATACGGAGGAGGTTGTTGAGCATGATGGGGGTATGCGGAAGTTTATGGCATATGGCAGAAAAATTATTAATAATTTTTCGGGAACATGCCGGACGGGTATAAAGTTTAATGTTTTTTCCAGCGGCTATCCCCTGTCTGTTGAAGATGGGAGGCGATTTTTTGAAGAGGGTATTCGTGGCGATGGCAGTGAAAATGTGCCGGGGACCGGTCATGGTCTCTCTTTTGTTCGTTATGTGATTGAACTCCATGGTGGTCAGGTAGGTTATGAGCCTACCCCATATGGTAATAACTTTTATTTTATTCTCCCTTTACCACAGCCGGGAATATGTCCTGTGGCGATGCCCGAATTAGATAAGGGATAATCCTTTATTTATGAATCGGCCACCACTTATTATCCACACCGACTGGTCCCGTTCCTGGGGTGGTCAGGAAATCCGTACTATTACAGAATTGGGGGAGATGAAAAAGTTAG
>CAZHPX010000060.1:0-7088 GCA_964534785.1 uncultured Desulfobulbaceae bacterium
AGCCGGATATGGTTAAAAAAATTATCAGGAGTTACCTCCAGAATGCTCCGACTTTGCTTCAATCTATGAGAGATAGTCTTTATGGACAGGAAGTTGAGGTTTTATGGCAGGCTGCACATACCATGAAGTCAAGCAATAAACTGGTTGGTGCCGGACGAATGGCTGAAATCTGCCATGAGTTGGAAATAAAAGGCAGAAATGGAAGTCTTACAGGTATTCAGCAGTTATTGACGGAGTTGGAGCGGGAATTTTTATATGTGAAAAACCAACTGCAGGAATTGTTATAATCGAATTTGCATGTACCCTGTTCGTAGATGGGTGCAATGCTCAACTTGGGAAAAACAATTATCCAGTAAGGATAGCCTTAATTTATGGTGTATATTATCTGTAAAATAATTGCCCGTGGACACGCTCCACGCTCCATTCCCAGCATGCCAGTGAACTTAAATGTTAGACAAACAACAAGCTCAAGCCCTTCTTGCTCTCGCCAGGCAGAGCATTGAAAAAAAGCTGACTGTCCTCCCCGCCGCGCCTGTTCATCCCGACGAACTGCACGACCTTGGCCGGAAACAAGCGGTTTTTGTAACCCTGACTAAACTTGGACAGTTGCGGGGATGCATAGGCAGCCTTACAGCCGAGGATACAATCCTGACAGGGGTAAGGAAAAACAGTATAAACGCAGCGTTTCATGATTCCAGGTTTCCACCTCTTGGCAGAGAAGAGCTGGAGGATCTGAAAATTGAAATTTCTGTATTGAGTGCCCCCCGGCTCCTTGCCTGTAAGGACGGCAACGATCTCATCGATAAATTACGACCCGGTATTGATGGAGTGATAATTAAAGCCGATAACGGGGCCGGAGCTACTTTTCTTCCCCAGGTTTGGGAACAGCTTCCCGATCCGGTAATTTTCATGAACAATCTCTGCCAAAAAGCAGGCCTGCCGGAAACAGCCTGGAGAAGAAGTGGACTTGAGATCAAAACCTATCAGGTGCAAAAATTCAAGGAAGGTGAATGAATATTTCTCAAAAGGAAATCAGCCTGGATAGAAAACTATCGGAGGAACTCTCAGAAATCTACCAGGACATGGAAAATGGCTACGATTTGATTGCAAATCAGATAAACCTTTCCTGTCATGGCTGCCCTGATAACTGCTGCGACTCCTATTTCCTGCATCATACCTACTGCGAGTGGGCTTATTTATGGCAGGGGTTCAGGACGATTCAGGGAAACCGCCGGGCTGAAATCACAGATAAGGCAGAGCGGTATATAAAAAACGCTGAAGTCCTGCTGGCAAAAAAGCAGCGACCGCAGATCCCCTGCCCTCTCCTTGGTAAAGACGGGTTATGCAACCTGTATAAACACCGGATGCTTGTCTGCCGAATGCACGGGGTACCGGCAGACATGACCAGACCGGATGGGCAGTCCATGCGTTTTCCCGGCTGTTTTCGCTCCCAGGAAATTATTGCTGAAAAATATCCGCAGGAAAAAAATATCCCGGCCATGGACAGAACTAGGTTGTTTCACAGAATGGTGTCTGTGTAGTCACGATTACTTGGAGAAAAACGGTCTTTGTTGCCAAGGGTCAGGATGACCATCGCTGAAATGATTATTAATGGCCCGCCAATGATTTCAACCAGACCATGTTCACAGTAAAGGTTCTAAAAGAAATGACGGCTGCCAGCGATGTTTTTTACCCGAAAAAAATACCGGATAAAAAAAATACCCTTACCCTTATTTTAAACACTGAACTAAAATCTCTCTGTGCATTGGCCGATGACATCCGCCGCCAATTAATGGGCGATTATTTCCATCTCTGCTCAATAATCAATGCCCGCAGCGGCAACTGCACGGAAAACTGCCGGTTCTGTGCCCAGTCAGCGAGATATCATACAGCAGTGGAACCCTACGGGATAATTGATAAAAAACAGGCCATGGCCATGGCCATGGAAAATAACAGTTATGGCGTTCACCGGCTCTCCCTCGTAACCAGCGGCCGCAGCCTTGACCATAAAATCATGGCAGAAATAGAACCTCTTTATCAGGATATACAGAAAGAAACGAGCCTTGACTTATGTGCTTCAATGGGGTTACTTGACAAAAACAGACTTGAGAGACTTGCACGAATTGGAGTCAGTCGCTATCACTGCAATCTGGAGTCATGCAGGAGTTTTTTCCCTGCTGTATGTACAAGCCATAGCTGGTTTGACAAAGTAAAAACCCTTAATAAAGCAAAAGAACTGGGCCTGTCTATCTGCAGCGGCGGCATCATCGGCATGGGAGAGTCCATGGCAGAACGATTGGAACTGGCTCTTGAATTGCGGACACTTGAGGTGAAATCAATCCCCATAAATATCCTCACCCCGATTCCCGGAACCCCCCTGACCGGAAAAAAAGCAATTTCTCTTGAAGAAACACTTCGCAGTATTGCCATGTTCAGGCTTATCAACCCTGAGGCCGTTATCCTGATGGCAGGCGGACGACAGCAGTTGGGCAGGAAACAGTATCAATGTTTTTCAGCCGGAGCAAATGGTGCTTTGGTGGGCAATTACCTGACCACGGTCGGTAACAGTATCAAAAAAGACCTTGAAGAAATATCAGCCCTTGGTTTCTCATTTGAGAGGTGTATCCCATGAAAAATACAAAAAAACTTCTTGCCTATGACCATGACCATATCTGGCATCCCTACACTTCCATGACAAACCCGCTGCCTGTTTATCCGGTTGAATCGGCAAATGGAGTACGAATCAACTTAAGCGACGGGCGGGAACTCATCGACGGCATGTCATCCTGGTGGTCAGCAATTCACGGTTACAACCATCCGGTTCTGAATACGGCAATCCGGAAACAATCTGAACAGATGAGCCATATCATGTTCGGAGGATTAACCCATGAACCGGGCGTTGAGTTATGCCGTCTTCTTGTGGAGCTAACCCCGCCTGCACTTGACAAGGTTTTTCTTTCTGATTCAGGCTCGGTCAGCGTCGAAGTAGCCATAAAAATGGCTCTTCAGTACCAGCACGCCCGGGGAAAACCGGAAAAACACCGCCTGCTCACGGTTTATGGCGGTTATCATGGCGATACTTTTCAGGCCATGTCGGTCTCTGACCCGATAACCGGCATGCATGCCATCTTTGCCCATACCCTGAAAAAACAGATTTTCGCTCCCCGCCCCAACTGCAGATTCAGCGTGGAATGGAAATTCGAGGATATAGCCGAGATGGCAGTGTTGCTGGAAATGCACAGTCAGAGCCTTGCGGCTGTAATCATTGAGCCGATTGTTCAGGGTGCCGGCGGGATGTGGTTTTATCACCCCCGCTACCTTGAAGAGCTCCGCAAACTATGCGACCAGTTCGATATTCTTCTCATCTTTGATGAAATTGCCACCGGTTTTGGCCGTACCGGCAAACTGTTTGCCATGGAACATGCAGAGGTTTGTCCGAATATACTCTGTCTTGGCAAGGCATTGACCGGTGGCTACATGACCCTGGCTGCGACCATGACCACAGACCAGGTTGCCCGGACGATTTCAGAAAATAAACCATCTCTCTTCATGCATGGCCCGACCTTTATGGCCAACCCGCTTGCCTGTGCGGTGGCTGTGGCATCCATAAATCTCCTTACCGCCTCTGACTGGCAGGACAAAATAGCGGCCATGGAAAAACAGATGAGCCTGGAACTTGCGGAATCTGCCTGTTCTGCCCAGGTCGCCGATGTTAGAATTCTCGGAGGAATAGGAGTTATAGAAATGAACGAGCCGGTGGATATGGCAGCCATGCAGAAAATATTTGTCGAAAACGGGGTATGGATCAGACCATTTAATAACCTCGTTTATCTGATGCCGCCCTATATAATAAGCTCAGAAGAACTAACTGCCCTGACCACAACTGTATTAA
The DNA here is from genome assembly GCA_964534785.1 of uncultured Desulfobulbaceae bacterium. GTDB lineage: Bacteria > Desulfobacterota > Desulfobulbia > Desulfobulbales > Desulfobulbaceae > DRLX01. The sequence continues at coordinate 3,893 of CAZHPX010000060.1, forward strand.
AAGCTGTCTTGTCTTCAGGAACCGGATCATGAAAAAATCTCTGATAAACAGAATAACCCTTATCGTCATGATTGTCATTATTTCGGCAATATTCATCATGATGATATATCCATTTCTAATGGCAATCTTCATGGCCGGTTTACTCTCTGCCATGGCCCGCCCCTTTCATAAATGGCTGACCGGAAAACTGCGGGGAAGAAAGCATATCGCCTCGGCCTTGACCATTATCGCCATAATTGCCCTCATTTTTATTCCCCTCACTGCCCTGACAGGGGTGGTAGTCAGCCAGGCCATCTCTGTCAGCCACTCTATAACCCCTTGGATAGATTCATTTATCAAAGAACCGGGTACCCTGGACAAGTACATAGAAATGATTCCCTATTACGAATATTTACTGCCCTACCGGGATATGATTCTTGAGAAAGCCGGTCAGGTGGTGGGAATAATCTCCAACCTGTTAATCAGCTATCTCACCGCCATGACCATGATAACAGTAACCGCAATTTTCAATGTGATTATCATGTTCTATACCATGTTTTATTTTCTGACCATGGGCGATGTCCTCTTAAACAAAATTCTTTATTACCTGCCCATGACCCATGCTGATGAGGAACGATTACTCAATCGTTTCACTTCGGTTGCCAGGGCAACCATGAAGACCACCATCATAATCGGTATTCTCCAGGGAGGAATATGCGGCTTTGCCTTCTGGCTTACTGGTATCCAGGGAGCAGTATTCTGGGGGACAGTAATGGCTGTGATGTCGATTATCCCTGCCCTTGGTACCGCTATTATCTGGATACCAACCCTGATAATCCTTGCTCTTGGCGGCAATTTTTTCGGGGTCCTGATCTTGCTGGTACTGTGTGGCGGAATTGCCGGCAATCTGGACAATGTTCTCCGCCCCCGTCTGGTCGGCAGAGACACGAAAATGCACGACCTGTTTGTTCTCTTTGGCACCCTGGGCGGAATCGCCATGTTCGGTATTCTCGGAATAGTTATCGGCCCCATCATCTCCGCCCTGTTCATCACCATCTGGGAGATCTACGGAGAGTCCTTTCAGGAATATCTGCCAAAGGTGGCACCATGGAAAAAAGAAGTTGTACCGGTATCAGAGGACAGAGGACAGAAATCAGAAGACAGAGGACAGAAATCAGAGGACAGAGGACAGAGTGGTTAGTGCTTCGCATTTGATTTATATGTCTTCCGGAGTCTCCGCTTCGCTCCGCTTACCCGGAGTCTCCGCTTCGCTCCGCTTACCTGTCTTCTGTCCTCTGTCCTCTGATACTGGCACCTGACCATGATTATACTTTTTATCGGTGTGGGTGAAGCCTGTGACAGCGAGCACGGCAACACCTCTATTCTCGTGACCACCGGCAGCAATACAAAAACAAAAAAGATCCTTCTCGACTGCGGGTTCTCCGTACCCCATCGTTTCTTTCATTTTTATAATGACCCGGACGAACTGGATTACATCTGGATTTCTCATTTTCATGGCGATCATTTCTTTGGTCTGCCCCTGCTGCTGCTGAGGTTCAGAGAAATGAAAAGAGAAAAACCCCTGACCATAATCGCTCAGCAGGGAATCCGGGAAAAAGCAATGGCGATTATGGAACTTGCCTATCCGGGATGTCTGGAAAAATTGAACTATAAACTTATTTTCAGAACCATAAGTCCGGCAGAGCCTCTGCAAATAGATAAATTATCATTTAAAACCGCTCAAACCATCCATTCCCTGATTAATTATGGTTTGCTGATTGATGACGGTTACCGTCGCCTCTATTACAGCGGCGACGGCCGCCCTGCTGATGAGGTGAAAAAACTAATCCACGACTGTGACCTGGTTATCCACGAAGCCTTCACAGAGGAAGACAGCTTTCCCAATCACAGCTCCGTTTCAGGCTGCCGGCAGCTCCTCTTTGATGAATCGGTAAAGAGGCTGGCTCTGGTTCATATGGAGAGGACAACCCGGCAAAACATGCCAGTATCATCTCTTGAAGAAATCAATCGGGATGAGAAAATGTTTCTGCCCGTATCGGGAACAAGATTAACAATATAAGCCTGAAAAGAGGATATTTTAAAATGAAAATTACCTCAAAAAAACACCGGTTGTACCTATACCTGTTAACCATCCCGGTTCTTACAATCTTGACTGTTACAAACGAATCAAGAGCCATAAGCTGGCAGGATATAATTAAATATGGCGACAGCGTTCTCCATAATACGACCGAGCCAAAAAAATATAGCGATGTATTGACGACATTATCAAACGATAAAGTTATCCGTGGCTTAAAGGAAGCCTTAACCACTGGCGCAGGTAAGGCCATTAAAATGCTGGGGAGCAGGGATGGTTTTTTAAATGACGAAACAGTACGGATTCTCATGCCTGATCAACTGCAACAGGCTGATAAAATACTCCGGGCTGTTGGTCAGGGAAAAATCATGGATGATTTTATAACAAGCATGAACCGGGCCGCAGAACAGGCTGTGCCGGAGGTAAGCGACATTTTTACTGATTCCATCGTCAACATGTCAATTACCGATGCCATGAATATTCTCAACGGAGATGACACTGCCGCAACTGACTTTTTTCGCCAGACAACATCTGACAGGCTCATGGCACTCATTAAGCCACATATTAAAAAAGCCATGGACTCCAACCTGGTAACCCAGAATTACAATCTGCTCGTTAAGCAGGTAAAAAGTGTTGATAAATATGGTTTGATAAGTGCCTACCTTGGTGATGCGGCTGAAATTGACGACTATGTTACCCAAAAAACCATGGCAGGCCTGTTTAATAAAATTGCTGTCGAGGAAAAACTTATCCGCCAGAACCCCGCTGCCCGTTCTACCGAGCTTTTACAGGAAGTATTCGGGTATTAGAAACCAGATGACAGAAGCCAGAAGGACAACAGCTTCACATCTTTTTCTGTCCCCTGATACCTGTCTCCTGTCCCCTGAAACCTGATACCTGAAACCTGATAATTTTTGGATACCGGCTTGACTCTTGGCCAATGAGACCGCTATAATGTAAATTATAAATGCAATCAGGTCGCCTCTGCCAGTTTATACGCTTGTGCAGATCCCCACCACCACTTAAAAAAGAGTTAATCATGTTAAAATCCTACATCCTTGCTCCGGTCTCCTTTATTTTTCTGTTTTTTTCTTTATTTATTTTTCTCTCTCATGGTCACAG
>CAZHPX010000061.1:0-7062 GCA_964534785.1 uncultured Desulfobulbaceae bacterium
ACACGTCAAGTGTCAACAAAATAGTATCAAGTCATACTGGGACTACTATAGTTTCCCGATACATAAGCATAGCGGGTTTTAACCATTGCCTGCATTACCGCCCGGAACCGGGGCTTCAGCCCCGCAAAACACCAACACCGATGATTCCGCCTCCGCCCCAATATCCCCCCGCACTCCATCAACAGCCTAAAACTAAAACATGCTGCCCTGTGAAGTCAAAAGCGAATCTTAGGGATAATATGGATGATTTAGAGTTGATTTTCACCATGCTCGGTGAGCGAGTGACCACTGAAATATCCAAAGAGGAGAAGCCATATACTTTTGCCAGAAACAAAAGTGTGGCAAAAAGAGGCGGTAAAGTGGCTGGCAATGCAAGAAAAGAGACTGAAAAGGAGTTATGCAGAAGTATTATCACTAAACAGAAATTTTTAGCGGATGATGGTAAAACAACGTTAGAATAAGAATTATGAATGAAGCTGAGACCAGAGCAGAACTAATCGACCCAAAACTGAAAGCTTGTGGATAGGGTGTCGCCCCGGGTTCAAGAATCCTGCGTGAACGCAATGTCTGTAAAATAACCGATGGCAGAATACAGGTTGGCGGTGGCAGGAAAAAACCGCTGATTGCTGATTATATTTTAGTTTATAGGGGTATCAAGCTGGCGGTCGTTGAGGCGAAAAGTGATGAGTTACAAGTTGGCGAAGGGGTGGCACAAGCAAAACTCTATGCGGGGAAACTCAACCTTGAGACCACCTATTCCACCAACGGCAAGAAAATTTATCAAATTTGCTTAAAAACAGGCGAAGAAAAACTGGTTGATGGTTTTTTATCAAATTCATACCTGTCAACAACCACGCCTGGTTATTACCCGGAAAGTAAAATATTACATAAAAGTTACCCCCTCCGCTCTTTTTCCCGGTAATACTCTTCAATGCTCAGATTACGAACCTGTGAATCACGCCCTTCATCGTTATGGATAAAATGGACGGAGCGGATATAATCCTCAATAACATGGATTTTCTGGAGCGGAGTAACAATAAGGAGTTGAAGGTTGAGTCGTTTAAAGAGATTAAGCCCGTAACGGGTGGATTCGTCCGAGCCGCGGCCAAAGGCCTCATCAATTACCACAAACCGGAAAGAACGGGATTTAACCGCCCCCCACTCCAGGCCAAACTGATAGGCAAGGGCCGAGGCCAGAATGGTATAGGCAAGTTTTTCCTTCTGTCCCCCTGATTTTCCTGCCGAACCGGCGTAATATTCTTTTTCCGAGCCATCTTCCTGCCATCTCTCAACCGCAGAAAAAACATACCAGTTACGGACATCTGTTACCTTGGCAGTCCATCTCCTGTCTAATTCAGCCATACCTTCCCGGCCGTTAAACCGGGTTATCAGGTTCCGTACCCGCATGAACCTCTGTTCGTTATAGAGGTCGTCATCATCTAACGAGTGGCCAAGGCATTGTTTAAGTTCTTCCCTGAAACTGCGGAGTTCAATATCCTGGGATCGCTCCGCCTTCAATTCAATATAGGTACCGGCAGAATACTCGGTTCCACATAAAGAGGTGTTGATGGCCTCTATCCGGTTTTCAATATCATCACATTCCCGTTCAAGCTGTCCTTGAAACAGGGCGATTGAGTTAATGGTTCCCTCGTTGAGCAGCTCCTTGAACCGTTGCTCATGGCGGGGCAGGTCTTCACGACTTAGGGTTTCCAGCATACTCGCATAACCCGTCCCGGCTTCCGGCGATACATCCAGTTCAGAGCTTTCAGCCGGCCAGCGGTTACGAAACTCACCCATCATTCTGATAATCGCATTTTCCCTGTTCTTTCGTTGTTTTTCCATTTTATCAAGATGCTGCTGGATATATTCCCGCACCCTGCTCTGATCCTTATCAAGGGTACGCAGGTCAAGCCGCTTACCTTGAAGGACCTCTCCTGTAAATTTTTCCAGGCGGACAATAATTTTCTCTTGTTCAGCCCCCTCTCTCTTCTTAAAATCCCGGTACTCTTCGATTTCGCTCAGATCTTTTTCGTGAACACTCAGTTCCTGGCGGATACCACCAAGTTCACCTGCTGTTTCAATTTTGCTCTGTTCTTTTTCTCTAATCTGACTGCGGATCAATTCTAATTTATCCCGCAGGGACATAAGGATATCAGATTTCTGCTCCAAAACGCGTAACTCTTCCTGAAGATTTGCCTGACGACTGGCAGGGGTCTGCCAGTCAAGGGGTTCATAACCATCAACTCTTAACAGATCCAAACAGTTATCCCGTTTCTCGCCAAGCTGCTGCTGTTTCTTCTCTAATTCCGCCGCCCGGACCGCCAGCTTCTGTCCCTGTTTTTCCAGCTCTGCTTTTTGCCGGCTCAAGGCCTTTATCTTTTCCCGGTTACTCCAGCCAAGGATAAAACGACTGCGATCGTTTATATCTGTCCGGTCATCTTTCTCGTGCCGTCTGCCGCCGCTTTTAATCTGCCCCTGCAGGGTTAATCCCTTTGGGGAGCGTTGAAAATCTTCCATGGTCTCGCAGCACAGGTAAGAAAAACGACTGACCATCTCGTCCTCAAGCCATTTATAAAAAGAAGAGGCCGGCTTTATCCTGATTTTGTTATAAAGAAGACGGGAATCAGAATCCCGGTGAACCTTTGCCTGCGATGCCCGCACCCGAAAATAAACCAGCCGTCCCCGCAGGTTGGTTTTGTCAACATAACGGCTGATCCGGTCATACAAATCATTATCCACCAGCAGGGAGAGGCCAAAATTATGAAGAACCCGTTCAATCGACCCTTCCCATTGCTGCTCTTTTTTATCGACCTGCACGAGTTCCCCGACAAAGGGAATCTCAGACTCGTTGATTTTGAGCAGCTCAGCCATGCCGCTGCGGATGGCAAGGGTACGGGCGGGAATATTTGTCGTCCGTTTTTTCAAAGAGGTTATCTCGCTGACAAATCCATTTATCTGCTCGTCAAGATTACGGATATCAACGCCAATATCAACCCGGAGAAGATCAATCTTTTTAAGTTCCTGATCAAAACTGCTCAACAACTCTTTTCCATCTGCCCAAATTCTGAAAAACCCCTCCCTGTCCTTAACCTGGCCAAGCCGCAAACCTGAAGCCAGTTCATTTACCCGGATAAATACTTTGCGGGTCTGTTTTATCTCGTTATTCAGGCGCCCTATTTCCCTTGTCAACTCCTCTATCCGTCTGCCCCCATGCTCATCAATGGCCTTGCGAACATCAAGTTCATCGTTTCGTATCTCCTCAATTTCCCTGCTTAAACCTGCCTGCCTGGATTTAAGAGAAACAATGATTCGCTGCAGTTTTGAGATACGGGCATCTAACAGAGCAATCCGCAGAAACTGAAAATATCCATACAACTCCCGGCGGCAGGTACGAAGAGATTCAAGTTCTAAGTTGATTGTTTTTAATTTTTTAAGATCGGCGGTAATAGGTCGTAACTCTTCAATTTTCTTCCTTGCTTTACGGACAGACTCATAGGCACGGCTGAGATTATCAAAATTACTGCGTAACTCGTTTAACCGCTCCTGGACATCTCCTGCTTCTAACATATGGAGGCGGACAAATTCGGTCAGGTTGCCCACGGATTTCATGGAAACGGTCTGGTAAAAAAGGTTGAGGGCCTGGCTGTTCTGGATGCCTAAGAGATGACGGAAACGGATGGAATATTCCTTGAAAGATGAAAAGATGGTTAAACGGTCAATTAAACGGAGTTGTTTGCGTAATCCATTAAAATCATGCCCAAACCCTGAAAAATGTTCCCTGATGGACAACCCCTGCTCTGCGACCACGAAAAAACGATCAGGGACGGTTTTACCTTTTTTAAGATGAAAGACCTGAGCAATGGTGATCTCCTGACCATAACCATCATTACTAAACCTGGCGAGCAGAACAGTATAATGGCTTTCATCCCGAAGGGCTACCGCCCTTGCTCCACCGCTTAAATCGTCCCGTTCGCTTTTATACTCTCCCCGCACATAGGAGGCAAGGGTTCGCTCCCGGCTCTCGGCCCCGGCGGCCTTGTTATAGACAAGTTTCTGCTGGGGAACCAGCAGGGTCAGGACAGCGTCAACAATGGTGGATTTTCCGGAACCGATATCACCGGTGAGCAGGCTGTTATGACTGCCCGGCTCAATCGACCAGACTTTTTGATGGAATGTGCCCCAGTTATAAAGCTCAAGAGATGCCAGCCTGAACCCGGCTTCCACATCCGAACTTGTAAAATTAAGGGCTGTCTGCTGCATGGTCATGGTATTGCTGTAACTTCTTGTCAAAGTCTGAGAGCCACTGCCCGTCCACCAGAGCTTTGATGATACGGTGAATCTCGTACTTATATTCGTCGTTTTTAAGTTTTCGTAAAAAACCAAACTCAATCAGTTTGTTGGTATGTCTGTCTATCTGGTTGACAAGTTTGGCTTCATTTGAAGTTTCCGCCAGAAAAACCCGCATCATCTCGATAATCTGATCCCTTGAAATAATCAGCCTGGTTTCCCCGCCCCCGGCATCAAACTCAACAAGTTTTTTCCGCAGCAGAACAATGAGCAGACTGACCGGGTAGCTTAACTGCCGCCGCTGAACAAGACGGGGAAGCCGTACGGTTTCTCCGCCATCATCATCTTCACCTGTCTCCACCTGCCTCAGAAATCCATACCCTTCAGCTTCATCAATATATACCTCCAGACCAATCAGGGCAAAATATTCCCGTACCTGCCCCATATAACGGAGCATATCCGACCATAAATCAGGATGCTGCTCCCGATAAAGCACCCCTTTGAGCAGATGCACCAGTAGAGGGGATATTTCAGCACCCGGCTGAAAGAGAGTTTGATCGGTTGATTCCATCTGGTTTTTATGTTTTGGGCTGGTTCCCTCGTTCCCACGCTGGAGCGTGGGAACCAGAATTGCGTGGGAACGAGAATTTTTTATGTTTCGGGCCGGTTGATTCTTTTGGTTTCTACCTGACAAATAACACCCGCGGCATGGTAACCATGCGGGATAAATCATTTTCTATGGTGATGGTTACTGTCTCTGTGTACCCTTCATCAACGATACCTTCCCGGCAGCCGATATTCACATAGGCAATCAGCTCTGCCAGCCCCTGCTCAAGAGGATACTGCTTTAATATCTCCGAAAGAGGTATCTGTCTGCGGCCCTGAAGCAGCCGCCGGATACGGCTGTGCAGCCGCTCTTCATCCACATAAATCTGTTCATATAATAACTTGGCTGTATTTGCAGACTCTCCATCTTCAATTATAACCTCGCCTATACGAACGCTTTGCACAGGAGAAAAAAGATTGCGGCTCATGGGCAAACTCAGAGACGGTTTAACCTCATTAATTCTAATTAAATCACGACTGCCTGGAGGATTATCCTTTATCTCCACCGCATCTTTTTCAATTTTTTTAATAATCTCCATGATTCGCCTGTTTTCCAGCCAGGCCTGATCGTCTATAAATCGGCGTAGCTGTTCAACAAGCTGATTGACTGTCCTGTAAACCAGCTCGCCGGATTCCAGCAGGGAATAACGGATTTTTGCCAGTAACGGGTCCGGTTCCATTTCCCGTATATCTTCTATGGCGTATATCTGCTCAAGCATTTCCTGTAACTCAGCCTGCCGGGCAGGTGTCATCAGCAATTCCCAGAACCCCTGAAAACTACGGCCCTGATCAGAGTCACGAATAACATCCCGGTCACGGAAAATTTCATCCAACAGCTCACCTTTGGGCTTGTCACTGACTGCAATCAGTTCTCTTGTCTGCCGGTCAAGAGAACGAAAATTATACTCCACCTGCCTGAAATCAGCAAGTAAGCGACGAGCCATATCCTCAGCCTGAAAAAATTGTTCCCTGACCATGGTTGAATCAGTCGGTACGATTCCTTTTTCACGGACCGCAGCAATCTTTAACTCTATTTCCTCTTTTTGTCGTTCAAGTTCCCTGATAACCAGTTGCGGGTCCTGTTGGGTACCTCTGATAATATCCCGCAACAGATCAATGATAATCCGCAGCCTTGACTCTGTGCCAACGAACTGCCGCTCCTGCAGGCCCTGAACCCACTCAATGGAGAGAGCGGTTGCCGGAGTAAGGTCGTATTCCGGTTCATCCCCCCGATTCGGGTAGTATTTGCGAAGAATGCCCCGACCGGGATCAGCCCAATCTTCAAGATACTTAACCCCTGATCTTGGATACAACTCATCACCATAAATCCGACCCAGACCAAACAGGTAGTCATCCAGACTGGATTCCAGCTCTTCCTGACCAATCCCCCGCCGGTTTGGCCGGACAAAAGCCATGTAAAGAAACCCAAGAATTAACGGGGCAGTATCAGCCGCCAGCAGACGCAGAGCGGGATGGGAGCGTTTAAGCTCAAGCAGATAATCGTGATCCATGTAAATGATAAGAAAGAATTATGGCTGTTTTGTCAATATATGTCCGTATGATTTTTAAGGAGTATTGCAAATACTTAAAAGTTCCTCACTGTTTTGAGTGGGTAACTGTTGCTAAGCCTCATATCGGGTTTGGAGCTTCTGATTAATGGTTTCTGGTTTCCGACTTACACAAAAATCTTTTTATGGCGGCTGAGGATAAACCAGATAATCACCGGGCTGCCAATGAGAGCCGTAACCGCATTAAGCGGCAAAACAGAAGCATGTCCCGGCATCTGGGCAATAATGTCAGCAACAAGAGCTGTTATGCCGCCAAGAACCGCGGTAACCGGCAGCAAAATCCGGTGATCAGAGGTGCCGGTTACTGCTCTTGCCAGGTGGGGTACGGCTATGCCTATAAATGCCACCGGCCCACAGTAAGCGGTTACGCATCCCACCAGAACCGCAGTAATACTTATCACCAAAATTCTGATGGGCAGATAATTAAGCCCCATGCTCATAGCATAGGTTTCCCCGAGCAGAAGTCCGTTGAGCGGTTTACCAACCAGCATGGCAAGAGTACAAGTGATAAGCAGCACCGGCATAAATATCCACATTTCATCCCAAGTGATATTACCGAAACTGCCAAAGGTCCAGGACAGATATGCCTGAACAATCTCCG
>CAZHPX010000062.1:0-7062 GCA_964534785.1 uncultured Desulfobulbaceae bacterium
TCCGCAGGCGGGTAGCAGCATCCATGTTAATATTATCCGGACTGGAAAGCAGTTAAAAGGCACATGTCAACAATCCGTCCCCAGCCAATATTGCTTCGGCTTCGCCAAATTTCACATGATTTGCAGGGTGACCTCGACGAAGAATATCATCATCCATTGCAGGCAGGTCATCATGGATAAGTGAATAAGTATGAATACATTCAAGGGCACAGGCGATAAAAAGAAGTTGTTCTTCAATATCAGGAGCAGAGCTTACGCAATTTCCTGCGGCAAGACATAGAACTGGTCTGATTCTTTTACCGCCAACAAAAAGGCTGTAACGCATGGCTTCAATATGAGCGGTAAACACACCGGATGCAGGCATCATCATGGCTGCAAGTGCCTGCTCAATCTTGTCTTTCTTTTCCTGCAGGTAATACCTGATATCGAAAACACTCATGTTACCTACTCATGTTGCCCGTCATTTCTTTCAGCTTTTGCCCTTTTGTTTTCTCTCATTCTCAAGCTCTTTAATCTTTTCATAAATTTTTTCCTTCAATACTTCAACGGAGTTCCGGCGGACGATCTGACGAAACTGCTCCATATAGTTATGAATCAGACTGATTCCTTCAACCACTATGTCATAAACCATCCACCGCTCTCCCTCAAGCAGCATGATATATGAGATATTAATGGTCCTGTTGTTCTCAACAAGTGTTGTTCTCACTTCTGCCCGCGTGCCTCTGATCCGATGTGACTTAAAAACTATGGGTGCCCCTGAATAACCTTCAATTTTACCAATATAGGCATGTTGAAGAAGCTGGGTGAAAAGTTCAACAAATTCATTCTGCTCTTCTTTTGATAATTTCCGCCAGCTTCTCCCCAGAACCCTTTTTGACATTTCATGAAAATCAAAATGTTCGCGGGACACTTCAACAAGCCTTTGAGTAAGAGTAATATCTATTTTTTTTTCAGACGCAGCCTCGTTGATAATATTTCTGATATTTTCAATAAATGGTTTCATCTGTTCGGTGGGATCAGGAATATCTGCAGCTTCTGTTACCAACGGCTGACAAAATAAACAACCACAAAACAGTACTATAGACAGATACTTGCACAAAATCATGACCAACCCTTTATTGTTAAAATATGTTTTTACTTGATGCCTAATCCAGTCTATACCAACCATCATTTTCCTGCCTGTGATCACGCAACCTTTCCCTATGCTGAAAAAAACCACTTCGTATAGCCACATAAGGATCAAAACTTAAGCGTTTAATCTTTTCATAAACTCCCAGGTTAAGAGAAAGTGTATTGGTTTCTCTGCCGAAATGAATGCCTGTTGTCACCCATCTGTTATCAGTAAATGAATAATATGGAGTCATTGTCAAACCCTCTATAACAGAACCGGTAAAATCCCTGATGGTTGAGGGCCCATAAAACGGGACTACCAGATACGGGCCGTCTCCTATGCCCCAGACAGCAAAAGTTTCGCCAAGAGAAGCCTCAACCGGTAAAAACCCCAGCTCTCTGCCGGCAAGGTCGCCAAACCCGGCTACTCCGCCAAGGGTGTTGACAACAAATCGGACAAGAACTGTACCGGCATCTGATATTCTTCCCTGAAGTAAACAGTTAAAAAAACGAACCGGTTCTTCGAGATTACGGAAAAAATTATCGACACAACCTCGTATATCGCAGGGAACCACATAGGCATACCCCTCGGCCACCGGATTAAAAATATAAGTATAGGTTGTATCGTTAAACTTAAACATGGTCCGATTAAATGGTTCAAGCGGGTCGGCAAATTCGATGAACTCATATTCAATTTCATAAAAGTCATCGCTTAAAAGATCAACTTCATCATTGCCTCCATACCCTGACTGAACAGAGACTAAAAACAGGCCGCAACAAAAGACACAATAAAGTAATGATTTGTTAAAATACTTCATAGAAAACTCACTAACCTCTACAAAAAAATAACTTATACCTGAATTGAGCGTTTAACCCATCTGTAAACAAGAAAAAAATAAGTGATTACAGATGAGCCGCAACTGATGGGATTGTCATTTCGCCGTTTCACTGCCGCCGCTTCACTGCCGCCGCTTCACTGCTAATTTTCCGATACATTGAAATAACACGAGATTCGCATCTCGGGGCGAAATGAAAACCGTTCAATTAAGGTTATAAAAAATGTAACCGTTCACCACAGGTGCTGATGTACGGAAAACTTCGACCTGTAAGTGTTTACCAACATTTTGTTACCATAACAAATCAAAATACTATAACTTTCTCCATGAAAGTGCAAAAGAAAAAGTAAACAGCCCTGGCTGTCAGCTCGTTTCTTGCCCAACCTGCCTTAATTTCATAGATAGGCAGGCAGGCCAGGATATCACCTTGATGTCTCCATCTTCGCTTTATCTGTCCGCTTTTTTCTTTTTTTTTAGAAAAATACCTTTTTTCAGGAAGAAAAAGTTGTTTTTCAACAAATTGTTTGGTAAAAATTGTATTTTATGAGCTCTGTTCATAGTGGACAGGGTGTTTATTAATTTTTAAGCATGAACAAGAGTCCGAACAAAAATCGGTACCTTAAAGGAACATTAACCCATGACTGACAATGGAACACAACTCGCTGTGGCAGCGGCAGAAGAGAATTTTGAAGACATCAGCTTTGCAGAACTTTTTGAACAGGAAGACAATAATACTGTTGTTAAGGTCGGCGAGGTTGCCATAGGCACAGTCGTAAGTCTGGCTGGTGATGCAGCTTTGATTGATGTTGGTGACAAAGCGGAAAGTTATATTGCTCTTTCAGAATTCCGCAATGACCTTGAAAAACCGGAAGAGAACATCAAGATCGGGGATAAATTCGAAGTATTCATCGAAAAAAGAAAAGAAGAAGGGGGACTTCTTCTTTCCCGTGAGAAAGCCATAGCCATTAAGGTCTGGGAAGAAATAGCGAAAATTCAGGAAGAAGACTTAACCATTGAAGGTCGTATAGATAGCAGAGTTAAAGGTGGAATGTCGGTTGATATTGGCGTTCCCGCATTCCTGCCCTATTCGCAGATTGACTTGCGGCCGGTTAAGGATCTGGATGGACTGATTGGTCAGACATTTGAATTTAAAATTCTTAAATTTAACCGCAAACGAAACAATGTGGTTGTTTCCCGTCGAGCTATCCTTGAAGAGCAGCGGACCAAGCTGCGGGAAAATATGCGCACGACCCTGGAAGAAGGTCAGACTATCCGTGGAGCCATTACCAATATTACCGATTACGGTCTGTTTATCGATCTTGGCGGTATGGATGGACTCTGTCATATAACCGATCTCTCCTGGGGAAGGGTTTCTCACCCCTCAAAGCTCTACGCTGTTGGTGAAGAAATTGAGGTTAAAATACTTAAATATGACAAAAAATCCGATCGGGTTTCACTTGGTATCAAACAGTTAAAAGACGATCCCTGGAGCCATGTTCCAGATATCTATCCTGCCGGCTGCCGGGTTAGCGGCAAGGTGGTTTCCATTACCGATTACGGTGTGTTTGTAGAGTTGGAAGAAGGGGTTGAGGGGCTGGTACATATTTCAGAAATGAGTTGGTCCAAAAAACCCAAACATCCTTCCAAGCTGGTCTCAGTGGGTGAGAAAATCGAGGTTGAGGTATTGAAGGTTGAAGCCGAGACCAAGCGCATCTCTCTTGGTATTAAGCAACTGCTTCCCAATCCATGGGATGTGGTTGAAGAGAGTTACCCCATAGGTGCAATCATTGAAGGGAAAATTAAAAATATCACTGACTTCGGGGTATTTATAGGCATTGAAGAGGGAATTGACGGTTTGATTCATGTTTCCGACCTTTCCTGGACTGAACGGATCAAACATCCATCCGAGAAATATGGCAAAGGAGAAACCATCCAGGCTGTTGTTCTTCAAATTGACAAGGCAAATGAACGCTTTTCCCTTGGTGTCAAACAGCTTGAGCCGGATCCATGGCAGGCAGCCGCAAATAATTATCCGATAGGAAGCATGGTGGAAGGCAAGGTGACCAATGTCACTGATTTCGGAGTTTTTGTTCAGTTGGAAGAGGGAATTGAAGGGTTGATCCATGTCTCTGAAATTAGCAGGGAGAAGGTGAAAACCCCGGTTGGGCTATTTAATGTGGGGGATGCTCTTAAAGCGGTGGTGATCAATGTCTCCGGTGCTGATCGTAAAATAGGATTATCCCTTAAAGCTCTTGAAGGGAATGACGAGAAGAGTGGCAGAGAGGGAGACAAGCAGCAGGCTATTCCGTCGGCAAAAGCTCCAGCCCCTGCTGTCCCGGCCAGCGGTCCTTCTACTTTTGGTGATCTGCTCAAAGCAGCAGCCGGCAATGGGGAAGAAAAAAAGCAGGATAAAGAATAGTTTTTTGTATGTAGGGATTTAAAAACAAAAAGGTATTCTTTGTATTTGGGGATACCTTTTTTATATTTTTTAAAGTTACACGCATATGGACATATGATTTAACCACCAGAGGAAAGGATAGAGACCATGTTGAAGCGGGATCTGGTCAATGAAGTGCATGGACGGCTTGATGATTATTATAAACAGGATATTGCTCAAGCTGTTGATATTATTCTAAATAACATTGAAAAAGCATTGTCGGACGAAAGAAGAGTTGAAATTCGTGGTCTTGGCAGTTTCTCTGTACGCAGCAGCAAACCAAGGACCATGAAAAATCCAAAAACCGGGGCCATTATGAATATTCCTGAACGAAAGACCATCCATTTCACTATGAGTAAATCTCTCAAGGAAATTCTTATAAAAAAATAGTCATCGGGAAGGGATATGGTCTGCCACCAGGTCGATTCGGAGATTATTTCCGTGTCGGCCTTTTTTCTTTTTTCTTTTTATGGTACTGAAGTCTCAGCGAAAAACATCAGGATTGCCCTTGCCTTCCCTGAGAATCTCCGGTCGCTCAGTGAGCAGAGAGATAACGGTTGACGTTTCAGGATACACTTCACCGCCATCTATGATAAGATCAACCCTGTTGCCAAAAATATCCGCCACATCAAAAGCGTCAATTATCGGTTTTTCCTGGTCGCTTTCCATGGCACTGGTGGTCAGAATCGGATGGTCTAATTCATTAAGCATTGCCTGGCAGATAGGAATGTCAGGCATACGGATACCAACGGTTTTCTGTTTCGTGAGCATGATTTTCGGCACTAATTTGGTGCCGGGTAAAACAAAAGTATATGGACCAGGAAGATTTTTTTTCATCAGCCGGTAAGCGGTATTGCTGACATGTCCGTACTCACTGATATTTTTCAGACAGGAACACATGAAGGAAAATGGTTTTTGTTTATGTCTTTTTTTTATCTGATGAACCCGCTTTACAGCTTTTTGGTGAAAGATATCACAACCAATACCGTATGTGGTATCGGTTGGATAGGCAATCACCCCTCCTTTTTTGAGGAGATCAACAATCTGGCTGATCAGACGAGGCTGCGGGTTAAACGAATTGATTTCAATTAATCTTGCCATGATGTATAAGAAGTTCCGGCGTTATGTCTTATAACGACAATATAAAATATTATCGGATTATTATGCTGTTTTTTACGCCCTGTTTATGAAGTACACGATTCACTAAACTACCTGAGTCTAACAAGGAGTGCAATATGGAATCCATGAATATTCCCCCTGCCTATACTTTTGATGATGTTTTACTGGTTCCTTCGGCTTCTGAAGTGCTGCCCTCAGATGTTTCATTATCAACCCGTCTTACTTCTGCTATTTCCTTAAATGCCCCCCTGTTAAGTGCAGCAATGGATACGGTGACAGAACATCGCACCGCCATCGCCATGGCAAGAGAGGGTGGGGTTGGCATGATTCATAAAAACATGAGTATCAGCGATCAGGCAAGAGAAGTGGAACGGGTAAAAAAATCAGAATCAGGCATGATCATTGATCCGGTTACCGTGACCGAAGAGCAGAGCGTTGCCGATGTCCAGGATATAATGAAACATTCCAAGATATCCGGTTTACCGGTGCTGCGGGGAAACAGGCTTGTCGGGATTGTTACCAACCGGGATCTCCGTTTCGTTTCTGACAATGCTTTAAGGGTCATGGATGTGATGACCAGTAAAAACCTGGTCACTGTTCCGGAAGGCATAAGTCTGGAACATTGCAAGGCTAAGCTCCATGAACATCGCATAGAAAAATTATTAGTGGTGGATAATAAAGGTAACCTGAAAGGGCTGATCACCATCAAGGATATAGAAAAAATTAAAAAATACCCTCTGGCCGCCAAAGACAGCATCGGCAGACTCCTTGCCGGTGCAGCAATCGGTGTCGGTGTGGAAATGGAAGAACGGGCAGCAGCCCTGATCCGGGCGGGGGTGGATGTGATTGTTCTTGATTCTGCCCATGGTCATTCAGCTGGTGTTTTGCAGGCGATTACAATTTTAAAGAGTTCCTTCTCAGACCTGCAGGTGATTGCAGGAAATGTTGCCACTGCAGAAGGAACAGCAGCCTTGATCAAGGCCGGTGCCGACGCAGTCAAGGTCGGGGTCGGTCCCGGTTCAATATGCACGACCAGGATTGTTGCCGGAGTGGGAGTGCCACAGTTGACAGCTTTAAAGAGCTGCACGGAAGAAGCGAAAAAAACATCTACCCCTGTTATCGCCGATGGCGGCATTAAATTTTCCGGTGATCTCTGTAAGGCTATCGGTATTGGTGCAGATACGGTTATGATCGGCTCTCTTTTTGCTGGAACCGATGAAACTCCTGGTGAGACTTTTCTCTTCCAGGGGCGTAAATATAAAGGTTACCGGGGGATGGGCTCACTCAGTGCCATGAAGGAAGGTTCCAATGACCGCTATTTTCAAAGAAAAGAAAGCGAACCGTCCAAACTGGTTCCAGAAGGAATTGAAGGGAAAGTTCCTTACCGCGGCCCCATATCCGAAATGATTTATCAACTTCTCGGCGGACTTCGTTCCGGCATGGGATATACCGGAGCGGCCAGCATTGATGAACTTCACAGTGTGGCAAAATTTGTTCGTATTTCAGCGGCGGGTTTAAGGGAATCACATGTCCATGATGTTATTATCACCCGAGAGGCTC
>CAZHPX010000063.1:0-7019 GCA_964534785.1 uncultured Desulfobulbaceae bacterium
AAGGTACTTGACGAAGTCAGCACCGCGATTCACGGCGGCGAAGCCGCCGTGAACATGGTTATCACCGGTCAAATCAAATTTTATTTCAGCACAATGGAGAAAACATGGAAAGAATAAAACTAACAAACAAAAAACAACTTGTTCCCATGCTGTTCATCTTATCTGCAGCTTTGTTGATCATCCTTCCCGGCCATTTATATGCTGGAGAAAAAGACGGTATAGCCCTGCTTGAACAATCTGCCAAAAGTTTTACTTCTGTTGTCAAAAAAGCAGGACCGGCAGTGGTTCATGTCAAGGTGGAAAAAACGGTTAAAAGAGGGCTGACTCAAGCACTTGATCCCCGCTATTTTTTTGATGATCCGTTTTTTGAAAGGTTTTTTGGCCCCAATTTCAGGATACCCGGACAACAGGAAAAACCACGCATTTTCAGGCGGCACTCAGCCGCTTCCGGTTTTATTATCAATAAAGACGGTTATATTCTGACCAATAACCATGTAATTGGAAATGCCGAGACCATCACCGTGCAGCTTGCCGATGAACGGAAATTCAAGGCAGAAGTGGTTGGCACTGATCCCCAGTCCGATGTGGCATTAATCAAAATAGATGGTGAAAATCTCCCTGTTCTACCCCTTGGTGATTCGGATACCATTAAGGTCGGCGAATGGGCAATAGCCATTGGCAGCCCCTTTAAACTGCAGCAGACCGTTACGGTTGGCGTGATCAGTGCCAAGGGGCGTGATAAGGTGGGTATCGTTGATTATGAAAATTTTATCCAGACCGATGCGGCTATAAATCCAGGCAACTCCGGCGGTCCGCTTTTAAATATCCGCGGTGAGGCCATTGGAATTAATACTGCGATATTTACCCGCAGTGGCGGCCACCTGGGAATAAGTTTTGCTATTCCGATCAATATGGCCCAGACGATTGTCCAGCAGTTGCGGGAACATGGCAAAGTTACCAGGGGTTGGCTTGGGGTTGGTATTCAGGATATTGACAAATATCTGGCAGAATCTTTTGGGCTTGACTCCACTAATGGTGTGCTTGTTACAGGTGTGTCAGAAGGTTCGCCTGCGAAAAAGGCCGGCCTTGAAGATGGTGATGTTATTATATCCGTTGATGATAGACCAACCAACTCTGTGCCAGAGTTAAGAAACATCATAGCCATGATTTCTCCGGGAACAAAAAGCACCCTGAAGATAATCAGAGACAGTAAAGAGAAAGAAATCAGGGTAACCATTGGCGAGCAACCCCGGGATTTAGCTTCTACGGAACAAGAGGCAACAAAGAAGGGGATACTGGGTAAAATGGGACTGACCCTCCAGAATCTCACCCCGGCCCTGGCAGAGCAGTTCGGTTATGAACAAGACCAGGGAGTGCTGATTGCCGATGTTACCGCGAACAGTCCGGCGGCAAGGATTGGCATTCACCCCGGTGCCCTGCTTGAAGAGGTGAATCGGGTCAGGGTTCATAATCTGAAAGAGCTGAATCAGGTACTTGAAAGAACAAAAGATAAATACCAGATTCTTTTAAAAGTCAGATATGGTGAACATAGCCGTTTTATTGTTTTACGCAGCGAGTAAACAGTTTTTCTTATATGATTTTTCTGTCCGGCACTCACCCATTATTAAAACATAATGTTGAACAAGATGGTGAGTGCCGGAGACAGGTCTTTTCCCCGAAACCTGTGATCAATCGCCCCTGCTGTCCCGTTCTACCACCTGCCTGAAGAACAGAAATTAACAAATCCCGGATACCGCCACTATAAAAATGACCGCAATCAACTTTACCCTTGACAGGCATTACCCTTTCCTTATAAAGTTGACCGCGGTCAGGTTTTATTTTAACAGGAGGCTCCATGACGGGATTACGGGAGCAGAAAAAGGAAAAAACCAGGGCGGCCATAATAAAGGCTGCAATATCTCTTTTTGGCAAACGGGGTTATGAAAACACCAGTATTACGGCTCTGGCCCAGGCTGCCGGAGTCGGAAAGGGAACGATTTACTCCTACTTTAAGTCAAAACGGGAAATTCTTCTCTCGTTTTTTGAAGAGGAGCTTGTCTTTCTTCGTCGGAAGATTGAACAGGAACTTACAAAAAAATCTTCCCTCAAAGACAAGCTTGTATTTATTTTCATGAATCAATTCCGCTACATAACCAAAAACAGGGAGTTTGGCCGGACCCTGATGCGTGAGATTATTTTCCCCAGGGAAATTACGGTGGACAAATCACAGGCCATTGATAACCAGTTTATTGCCATTCTGGTGAAAATCTTTAAAGATGCCCAGCAAAAAGGTCTGTTACGGCGTGATCTTGAACTGACCCTGACCTGTGCCCATTTCTACGCCATTTACATAATGGCTGTTTCTGCCTGGTATTCCAGGCGGCTGCATAGCGATGATGAAGTCCGCTCCGTAATGGAAACCATGTTTGAACAGATTCTGGCAGGTTTGCAGCAGCAGCCTGCTGATAATACATAGATGGTTAAACTTATGCAAAAGCCGACCCCGCAAACAATTCGTGGCAGGCTGACCTGGTATTTTCTGAAAAATCTGCCGGGCCTCCTGTTTATTCTTGCTCTGCTTGCAATCGCCCTGATCATCGGCCAGATTATCAGTGATAAAAGAGCCCGGCTGGCAGAAGAATTAAAGGCCGTAAACGTCAAGGAAATGGTGGTGAATGTTGTCACCCTCCAACTTAAGCCTACTGTGCTTCGGGATACAATTAACCTGCCGGGGCTAATCGAGGCCTGGATCCGCCTGGATATGGCGGCAATGGTCAGCGGCAAAATTGAAGAGGTTTTTGTTGAGGAAGGGGAACATGTTAAAAAAGGACAAGTCATTGCCCGCATTGAAACCAAGGATTACCGGATTGCCCTTGATTCCGCCAGGGCCGCCTATTCTCTTGCCAGGGCCAATTTTGCCAGGGACAAAATCCTGCATGGCACAAAGGTAGTACCAAGGGCTGCTCTTGATGCCCGCCATGCCGCTCTAATTATGGCTAAAGCGGCCATGGAAGATGCCCGGTTAAACCTTTCCCGCTGTCAGTTGTCAGCTCCAATGGACGGTATAATAAACCGGCTGGATGCCAAGGTCGGTCTTTTTGTAAATATTGCCGATCCTGTTGCCGAGATCCTTGCCATAGACCGGGTCAAAGCCGTGGTTGGTATCCCTGAGTCCGCCGTTACTGCTGTGAAGAGGCTGAGAGAGGTTGAGCTGGTCATTTCAGCCCTGGACAATAAAATAATCACGGCTCCCGTTCATTTCCTGGCTCACTCCACCCACTCCCTTGCCCATGTCTATCGCCTGGAACTGTCAATGGATAACCCGGCAAAAAGGATATTGCCGGGGATGTTTATCCGGGCCAATATTGTCAAAGATATAAACGAAGAGGCGATTGCCGTGCCGCTGTATTCCGTGATTTCAGAAGACAACGTCCATTTCGTCTATGTCTATGAAAAAGGTGTGGCAAGGAAAAGACAGGTGGAACCGGGTTTTATCGATGGCTGGATGGTTCTGATTACCAGCGGACTTAAGGCCGGTGAAAATATTATCATCAAGGGGCACCGCGTCGTTGAAGACGGGCAGGCTGTTAAAGTTGTCAAATCTGTCAGCAACTTAACCGGGCTTCGGCCATGATAATTTCAGAGATTGCCGTCAAAAAAAGTATCGCGGTCCTGGTCCTCACTGCCCTGATCGTGGTCATGGGAATTTACAGTTACCTGAGCCTGCCCCGGGAAAATGATCCGGATGTTACCATTCCCCATATCTTTGTCTCAACCAGTTATAGCGGCGTGTCCCCGGAGGATGTGGAAACAGCCATAACCATTGAGCTTGAGAACAAGCTTAAAGGTTTGGACGGTCTCAAGGAGTTAAGCTCAATCAGTTCCCTGGGCAGCTCCCTGATCAATGCCGAGTTTGTCACTGGTACTGATATTGATGAAGCACTTCGCAAGGTCAAGGACAAAGTTGATGAAGCTTTGGGAGAACTGCCGGCAGACCTTGAAGATGAGCCGGTTGTCTTCGAGGTTAACCTTGCCGAAATGCCGATTCTCGTGTTTTCCCTGTCCGGGGTCTGCGGCCTGAACTGCTTAAAGAGAATTGCCGATGATCTCGAAGATAAAATCGAGCAGATCACCGGGGTGCTGGAAGTTGAGGTGACCGGCGGACGGGAGCGTGAAATACGGGTGGAAGTCCTGCCGGAAAAACTGGCCTATTACGGGGTTGCCATCAACTCTCTGGAGCATATTGTCAGAAGCGAAAACCGTAATATTTTCGGGGGGATTATTCACCTTGGTGACGGGAGGTTTCAGCTTCGGGTCCCTGGTGAATTTGCCACACCGCAGGAGATCTACGAACTTGTTTTAACCACCCATAACGGCGAGCCGGTTTATCTCAGGGATGTGGCGGTGGTTCGTGATGCTTTCAAGAAAGAGACCAGCCGTTCAAGATCAAACAGCCTCCAGGCTGTGAAAATATCCGTCAAAAAAAGATACGGCGAAAACATTCTTGCCATCACCAGAGAAGTAGAAAAGATCATCAGCAATGAGCAGAAAACATGGCCCCGGGATACCACCATAACCAGGGTGCTTGATAAATCCCGGGATATAAAGATCATGGTGGCAGATCTGGAGAACAATATCCTCTCCGGCCTGGTTCTGGTGGTTATAGTTGTCCTCTTTTCCATGGGGTTCCGCAACGCCCTGCTGATCAGCCTCGCCATTCCTTTTTCGATGTTTATCTCTTTTTCCGTTCTTCAGCTCATGGGAGTTACCCTTAATATAGTTGTCCTCTTCAGTCTGACCCTGGCCATGGGGATGCTTGTGGATAACTCTGTTGTCATAATGGAAAATATCTACCGGTTCATGGAACAGGGAATGGGCAGGGTGGAGGCAGCCATGAAGGCTACGGCCGAGGTATCCCCGCCTGTAATCGTAGCCACCCTGACCACGGTGGCTGCTTTTTTGCCCTTGCTGTTCTGGCCGGGAATCATAGGGGAATACATGGGTTATTTACCCCTGACCCTGATTATTACCCTGTCTTCAAGCCTGTTTGTGGCCCTGGTGATCAATCCTGCCCTTGCTTCACTTTTTCTAAAAAATATCCGAGACGACAATGACAACGACATAAACGGTTTTGAAACAAATGGTTCGCCTGCTGTGATGGGACCTGTGAAAATCAGGGGCGG
Organism: uncultured Desulfobulbaceae bacterium; assembly: GCA_964534785.1. Classification (GTDB taxonomy): domain Bacteria; phylum Desulfobacterota; class Desulfobulbia; order Desulfobulbales; family Desulfobulbaceae; genus DRLX01. Next base: position 5,184 of record CAZHPX010000063.1, read on the forward strand.
AGTTTTGAGGTTTTACAGAAAATTTATGGACTTTTCCCTGTCCCATCCCTTGGCTACGATAACCGGAACAGTGTTTGTGCTGATCTTTATGGTTCAGGGCTGGCTGCTTGTTGTTGGTCTGGAGCGGCCAGTTGAGTTCTTTCCGGAAATTGAACCGAGGGGAATGTTTATAAACCTTGAAGTCCCGGAAGGGGCGGATCTTGACTATATTGATCATATTGCCCGCCAGGTTGAAATGGCTGTGGCCGGGCATAAGTGGGATCAAGAGAAACCGCTGGCAGAAGAATATGCCCGGGCCCTGGTGGCACAGGAGCAGCACAGCGAGGATGGAAAAATCTTTGTCGGACCAAGTGATCTGAAAAATATTGAAATCATTTACACGCAGGTAACCACCGATTCCGGCGGCGGTGCTCTCTTTGCATTACATGCCCCCAATTATGTCGGTGTCCGTTTCCTGGATTTGGAAGACCGGTTCAGGTCAACCCATGATACGGTCGATGACATCAGAGAGCGGGTCAAAGATATTGCCGGGGCAAAGATAACCATCGCCGTGGAAGAAGGGGGGCCGCCCACCGGACCTCCGATTAATATAGAGATTGCCGGTGAGGATTTCTCCGTTCTTGGAGCCATTGCCCGGGAAATCAAGACTGAGCTGGCAAAATTACCCCATGTTAAGGATATAAGTGATAACTTTATCGAGGGCAGCCCGACAATCAAGGTTAATATTGACCGGCAGCGGGCCGCCCTTTTCGGTTTGACCACTGACATGATAGGCTCTGCCCTGAAAACAGCCTACAACGGCATTCAGGTCTCTACTTTTCGTGAAGGTGGTAATGATTATGATATAACCATCCAGTTATCTGAAGAAAACCGGGAGACGGTTGCTGTCCTCCATGAGTTGATGCTCATGACCCCAAGCGGGGTTATGGTTCCTCTCTCCACCCTGACTGAGATTGAATTTGCCAGCTCCATCGGGGAAATACACCGAATTAACAGCGAAAGGGTGGTGACGGTTGCAGCCAATGTGGATGAAGACAAGATACCGGGAGCGGTGGTCAGGGCCCAGGCAGAAAAACTGCTCTCAGACATGGAGCTGCCGCCAGATTACATGATTACTTTCACCGGTGAAGACCAGGAACAGAGAGAGTCCGAGGAATTTCTTGGCAAAGCCTTTCTCATTGCCATGGGGTTAATCTTTTTAATCCTGGTGACTCAGTTTAACTCGATGAGCCAGCCTTTTATTATCATGACCTCGGTTCTTCTCTCCCTGGGCGGTGCTTTTCTGGGTTTAATGATATACCAGAAGTCGTTTGGAATTATCATGACCGGGGTGGGGGTAATATCCCTGGCCGGGGTTGTGGTCAGAAATGCCATTGTTCTTGTTGATTATATAAATAAACTGCGGCAAAGAAAAATGGTCTTGAAAGAGGCGGTTATCTCGGGCGGTGCCACCCGCCTGCGGCCGGTTATCCTGACCGCGGTTACAACTGTCGTGGGACTTATTCCCATGGTTACCGGGGTTTCATTTGATTTTCGCAACCTGCAGATATCGTGGGTAAGTGAATCCAGCCAGTGGTGGAGTTCCATGGCCGTGGTGGTGATTTTCGGCCTGATAGTGGCGACTTTCCTTACCCTGGTAGTTGTTCCCACCCTTTATTATCTGCTGGAGCAGATCAGGGAAAATTTACGTAATGGTAAAGACTGGCTTAACAAAAAAAGATGGGATATGTATCCTGTTCTCTCCGGTGAGAGATGCAAGATAAGTCGAGCATCATATTCAATAAAGATCAGCAGCTCAGCAAAGACAAACAAACAGGATAAATAAAAAAAGCTATC
>CAZHPX010000064.1:0-6870 GCA_964534785.1 uncultured Desulfobulbaceae bacterium
TGGAATGTGTAATGGTGGCGATGCAGGGAATTGAACCCCGGACAACACGGATATGAGCCGTGTGCTCTAACCATCTGAGCTACATCGCCATGGATTTGAATCTAATCCAAAAACTTAAACTACCTATTATCAAAAATTTTTCTTTATCTGTCAATGATAATCTTAAGCTATCTGGATATTCGACATGAGGGGGGTATCCACTTCGTGCAAATACCCACTACATTATTGTGGTCATTTACCTACAAGCCGGTGGCACTGTACAGTTTCTATCATGACAGCCTGCTGCATAAGCCGGTAAAACAACATGCCGCGTGAGCTTGATTTTCGACGATTAACCCGGAATGTATATTCATCGAGATAAATAATCAAGGTGTTTCCCTTTGACTGCTCCCTGATGAGTGCCAGGTAGCCAGCGTTTTAAAAGTGATGCAATTCTGTGCACGCCAGGCATAAGTACATGAGCAGGATATCCGCTCTTTGAAAGAAGAACCTTCTTGTGGATAAAGCCGTTCTTCTTTAATCCGTTATAACCGCTCCAACCATCAATCAAAATATTCGATCCTGGCTCAACTTCATCACAAGTGAAAGGTACGAGATTTTCTCCTGACACATCAGGTATTCGCTTCATTCGAACACGTCCAAATCCTTTCGGCGTAAATATTTCAAGTGCTATCACTACGACGGCCTTGAAATCAGGCATTACCCCCCGCTTCCAGATCAAGAATATCAATACCGCTTATGCCGCTATGGGTTATCAGAAGGATACTGCTTGATTTTTTATACTCAAAAACCGCGGTTAACAGTTCTTTTTCAGTTTTTCTATCCAGGCCTTCTCCCGGTTCATCAAGGATAAGAATTTTTGCCGGTTTGAGAAGAGCTCTGGCAATGGCAAGTCTTTTGAGCTGCCCCCCCGATAATTTAAATCCGGCCTCACCAATCCAGGTGTCATACCCTTCCCGCAGGGTCATGATAAAATCATGAATCTTTGCTGTTTTACATACTTCGACTATTAACTCCTCATCGGCATCAGGGTCCGCCAACAACAGGTTTTCCCGGATACTTTTGTTAAACAGTTGATTTTGCTGGGTGACCACGGAAAAATATCTGCGGACATCTTCTCCATGGTATTGTTCAAGAGGATAACCGCCCAGAAAAATCCTGCCTTTATCCAATTCCCGAAAACGAAGCAGTAAATTAACAATACTGCTCTTGCCGGCACCGCTTCTGCCGATTATGGCAAGACGGGAACCGGATCTAAGGGTGAAGCTAAGGTTTTCAAGGACATTTTTTTCTTCTTTTTTCCCGTTACTGTAAGAAAAAGTCACATTCTGAAATTCTATATCAAAGTTATCCGGTTGCGGGGAAGGAGGAGCCGGATCTATGACCAGAGGTTTGCTGTCAATAATCTCAAATATACGACTGCCGGCTGCCACGGTTTCCGGCAGTCTCTGGAAAGCCTGGGGCATTGCCGCCACAGCCTCAAAACTTGCCATGGTGAACAGGGCCAGCATGGCAAGGGACACCGGAGGCATATCCCCCCCGCTTACCAACGGGATGATGATAATCACCACAATCAGAAGAGCAAGTCCTGCACAAAGACCAAGAACAGCCTGGGCAACACCGTCATAATGGCTCATTTTTGCCTGCTCATTGTCTATTTTTTTGCTTAACTCATTTATTTTTTCTGCCTGTTGTCCGGCTGCTCCGTAAATCAACAGTTCACCAAGGCCGTGGATACTGTCGATGGAATGCTGCCTTAAATCCGCCGAAATTTTGACTATGGATCTTCCGGTTTTACGACTGAAACAAAGAATGATCAAGGGCATAATCAAGCCGGCAAAGAGCAAAAACAGGGCTTCTATTCCTGCCAGCAGTGGGTCATACAGAGACATGAAGTAAACAAACAGGCTGCCGGCAACAAGGGCGGTTACCATGGGAGCTATGATTCGCAGATAAGCATTTTCCAGCGTATCAATATCTGCCCTGATCCGGCTGAACAGATCACCACTATGATATTGCTGGAGGATTGCCGGAGCAAGAGGTTCAATATGAATATAAAACCAGTGTCGCAGCTCGGCAAGCATGTGCAGGGTGGCGGAATGAGTTACCAGCCTTTCCAGATAACGACTGCCGGCCCTGCCCACAGCACAGGCACGAATACCTGCTGCCGGGGAAAAATAATTGATAAGTTCCCCGGTCAGACCGGCAACCGCCATGGAGGCAATGAACCAGCCTGATATGGCCATCAGGCCGACATTGGCGATAACTGTCAGCACCGACAAAAATATTCCCAGGCCAATCCAATGGAAATGGGGAATGAACAACAGGCAGAGACGCATGAAGATCATGGCATTGCTCTTTGATTTACCTGTTTTTGATGTTTGTCTTCTCTGCATGGCATCTGGTTACGATATTACAAGTGTTTCCTGGTAGTTGCTTATCATCTGCCGGTAGGCATGACTCTCATCTTCAAGCTGTCTATGACTGCCGGTGGCAATGATTCCGCCCTGCTCCATAACCACGATTTGCTCAACCTTTTCAATTGTATTGAGACGATGGGCAACGATAATGACAGTACGGTTTTGGGCAAGAAGATCAATACTCTTTTCAATCAACTGTTCGCTGTGCTTATCTAAGTTGGCAGCCGCTTCATCAAGAATCAGCAGGGGGGCATCCTTTAAAAAGGCACGGGCCAGGGCGATTCTCTGAATTTGGCCCCCGGAAAGACCAAGGCCCTGTTCTCCGATATGACTCTGATAACCATCGCCCATTTTTTCGATGAACTCATCGCAGTTTGCCAGCCGGGCAGCATCTTTAATCTCCTGTTCTGTTGCACCATGCTTACCCATACGGATATTATCGGCAATGCTGCCATGAAAAAGATATGGCCGCTGGGGTAGCCAGGCTATCTGCTCACGCCATCTGCTGAGCGGTATTCTTGACAGTTCATGATCATTTATAAAAATATTCCCTTCCCCGGCCTGAACAAAGCCAAGGAGAAGATTGATAACCGTACTTTTTCCGGCTCCGCTTTCCCCAATCAGAGCGACCCGTTCTCCAGCCTCGATATTTAAGTTAAATTCGGACAAAGCCGGACGGTCTTTTTCATAGGCAAAGGTGATGTTTTTAAAGGTAATTGCCAAGCCAGTATCAGAAGGCAGATAAACCAAATGCGAAGCACTGACTATTCTGTCCTCTGTCTTCTGTCCTCTGTCTTCTGATAAAGGTATTGCCAGCATTTTAACCATCTGTTCAGCCGCACCAATACCATCCATGCGGGCATGGTAATGGGTTCCCATATTTCGCAGGGGCAGGTAAAAATCAGGGGCAAGAATCAAAACAAAAAAACCGGCCAGAAATGTCATATCCCCATGAAGAAGACGAAATCCGACCAGGACAGCGACAATGGCAATCCCTATTGAAGAAAAAAACTCAAGCAGCAGGGAGGAGAGAAAGGCAACCCGGAGTACCGACATGGTATGCTCCCGATACTCATCAGAAACTTTTGCAATCATTGCGGCTTCACGACGGGAGGCATTGAAGATTTTAAGAGTGGTCAACCCTTGAATTGTATCGAGAAAATGACTGCTCATCCTCGCTAACTTACGCCATTGTTTTTTATTTAGTTTTTCAGCTCCCCGACCAATCATGATCATGAACAACGGAATTATCGGGGCAGTTATCAACAAAACCAGCCCGGAAATCCAGTCCAGGGGAAAAATAATTATAAGAATCGCGGGAGGGATAAGAACCACAAAAGAAATGGCAGGCAGATAATGGGCATAGTAATTTTCCAGGGCCTCAATACCATCGACGAGAATATTGACATTGGCACCGCTGTGCTCACGACCGGAATGTACCGGGCCAAGGGCCTGGATATGACGATGAAGCCGATCCCTGAGGTGGAGTTTTATTTTTGCCGCAGCTCGAAAAGAGGCCCGGCTGGAGGCCCAGGTGAGAAATGCCCGGATAATAAAGATAATGAGCATAAGCCATAACCAGCCCTGGACATGGGATAGTTCAGCCTCCTCAAAGATAACGCTGTTAATAACATTTGCCAGAAACCAGGCCTGGAGAATCAACAACAGGCTGGAACATACTCCAAGGCCAATGGCGGCCTGTAACCAGTGGCGGCTTGTTTTTTTTTGTTCTTTAAGGAAGTTACGGATAAGCATTTCAGGTTACAGGTATCGGTTTTCAAGATGGTGAGAGTTAAGGAGTTGTTATGAAAAATTATTACCGTGCATCCATATCTAAAACAAGGAGAAAAGAGAATTTTCCCATTGCCATAAAGAATATACCATGTTCTAATAGCACGAACTATGCAATAATAATATCAAAAGGCGTAAATTATGCTTAAACGATTTTCCATTTCCCTTGAAGATAACCTGCTGTCTATGTTTGACAGCTATATCAGGGAACAGCAATATGATAACCGCTCAGAAGCCATTCGTGATCTGATCAGGAAAAGATTAATCAAAAAAGAATGGCAGGCTGATAAAATGGTCATGGGGGTTATTACCCTTGTTTTCAATCATCATCAACCCAATTTGCAGGAGAAGGTCACCGAGGCCCAGCACGATTTCCATCACCATATTATCTCTTCCACCCATGTTCACATGGATCATGAAAACTGCATGGAGGTGGTTATTGTCAAAGGTAAGGCCGGCGAGATCCAGGAACTGGCCAACCGCTTGATTTCTTTACGAGGGATCAGGGATGGAAATTTAACCATGAGCAGTACCGGCAAGGCACTTCATTAAAATTTCGCTCTTTTCGAGAGACAAAGGCGGGAATAAAACCCGCTCCCTGCAATAATACTACAGATGCATATATCAGAAGGTATTCTTTCCGTGCCGGTTCTTATCGGGGGCGGACTTATAACAATGGCAGGAACAGCCTTGGGGCTGCATAAAATTGACCATAAACGAATCATGCCGGTGGCGATTCTGACCTCGACTTTTTTTGTTGCTTCTCTTATCCATGTTCCCATTGGCCCGGGCAGCATCCACTTGATTCTCAATGGATTGCTTGGCATAATCCTGGGATGGGCAAGTTTTCCTGCCATTTTAATTGCCTTGTTTCTCCAGGCTCTGTTTTTCCAGTTCGGGGGAATTGTTGTTCTCGGAGTTAATACCTTGAATACGGCCGTTCCGGCAGTTATCTGTTTTTACCTCTTCCGCCCTCTGTTGCGAGAAGTTAAATACTCTGCCGCTGCCGGATTTGGTGCCGGTTTTTTTGCGGTTTTTTTATCGACGCTGTTCGTGGCGATATCTTTAATATCGTCAGATACAGGTTTTATTGCCACTGCCAAGGTTATTCTGATTGCCAATATCCCGCTAATGCTGATTGAAGGAATTATCACCAGTTGTATAATAACATTTATATTTAAAGTGAAGCCGGAAATTCTCAATCCATAGTCTGTAACCGTTCACCACGGGTGCTGATGTACATGTATCGGAAAATTAGCAGTGAAACGGCGAAGTTTCTGTGAGAATTGTTCCTGATAAATATTCGACATTCAATCTGATCTGCCCACAGGGCATTATGTACGGAAAACTTCGACCTGTAAGTGTTTACCAGGCTGTGGGTCTAAAAATAAAAAACATTTAATGACAATGCCTTATTCAGTTAAAATATCCATGATCAGCAAGACTGTAATTGTTTTTATTCTTTTATCTTTGCTCTCTACCGAGGCCTTTGCCCATAAGGTCAGTATTTTCGCCTGGGGCGAAGGTGGTTTCATTGCTGGCGAAACCAGATTCAGTACCGGTTGTGTGCCAGAACTGGCAGAGATAATTGTTGAAGATAAAGCAACCGGCACAATACTGTTCACCATTAGAACCGATACGGAGGGCAAATTCCGCTTTAAAATCCCCGACCGTGCTTTGGAAAACCGTCTGGCATTGCGATTGATTGTCAAAGCCGGCCCCGGGCATCGGGGAGAATGGCTGCTTGAACCTGAAGACTATATAACCCTGGGTTCTGAACCTGTTGAATTACCCCATCCCGCTGCTCCTGAGCCCCTATCGGTAACCAGCCAGGATCAGGCAGGTTGTTCCCTGCCCATAGATTCTGTCATTATCCAGAGGGTTGTTGAGGATGCCCTGGACAAGAAGCTTGCCCCTTTAAAAAGGATGTTAATGGAAGAGCAGGAAAGGGGACCGCAACTAAGTGAAATCGTTGCTGGGATAGGATATATTTTTGGTTTTTTTGGAATATTTGCCTACTGGAAAAGCAGGAAGAAAAAATAATTTTTTCTTTTTAAATCTTTCATTATCTTGATGAGTATCAGAAAACCAGGTGATTGGCAGGTTATGCTGCCAGTTGCGAAGTCGTATTGAACAGCGATGAATTTTGAATCATTCAGCGATGGTAACTCTATACTCCATAGGGCAGATACCAGGGTTAAGATTGTATCCTCGTCAAGCCTGATAATTGTCCTGGCCATAGCCAGTTCTTTTATCACTGCCATGGCCGGATTGATCCTTGGTTTTGTCCTTGTGATCATTGCCGGCTTGAAACTTCGCCAGGTTTTCTGGAGACTTCTTATAGTAAACAGCTTTATCGGCCTGCTCTGGCTGACTTTGCCGCTCACCTATCCGGGAGATCCCCTGTTTGTTGGCCCGGTTCGCTTAAGCCATCAGGGGCTTGAGCTGGCAAGCCTGATAACCATCAAGAGTAATGCAATTATTCTTATTTTTATCAGTTTACTTGGCTCTTCAACTGTCTCTGCTCTTGGTCACAGTATGAAGCAGCTTCACCTGCCAGATAAACTCTGTCTGCTGCTTCTCTTTTCTTACCGATATATTTTTGTTATTTATCAGGAATACCATCGGCTGGTGCGGGCAGCCAAACTAAGAAACTTCA
>CAZHPX010000065.1:0-6834 GCA_964534785.1 uncultured Desulfobulbaceae bacterium
CCCCGCGGTCCGATTATTGTAGATTATTCTTGTTTTATAGTCAACAACAAAATTACTGTTTATCTTTTTGGCCCTATATCTTTTAATAAACGGGATTAAACACCATGGATATTCCCAAGCTCAAGACCCATCAAAAAAAATCATCTCAATTTTATTTCTTAGATTGTCAGGAAAGGCCGCCAGTTTTCCCCGATAATCGACACAGGCATGTTTGCTGAAACCTTTGACTAACAAGACCTCTCTGCCATTTCTTTCGCAGCTTATCAGGTAGTTGAAGCGACAGGAAACCTTCTTCAGCTCAACAAAAGAAGTGGTGACAATCAGCAGGTCATCATAAAAAGCCGGTGCCTTGTAACGTAGATAAGTCTCGGTGACCGGCAGGATCAGCCCCTGTTTTTCAATCTCCGCATAAGGCATCACCCATGCCCGCATCATTTCTGTACGGCCTATCTCAAAATAACGCAGATAATTAGCATTATAGACAACGCCGCCGGCATCGGTGTCCCCGTAAATAACCCTGTACTCAACCTTGAAAATTGGTTCCCGCATTTCAATCTGCACGATAATTATTGCTCCCCATGAATAAAGTAACGGAAAAAATCTTCTCCACCAAATGGCTTGAGATTACCGGCTGAGGCGGCTTTTTTAGCATTTGCTTCTGAATACGGCAAACCGCTTACTTTTTTAGTCCCCCGTGAATCGTAAAGAAGAACAGGAACCGGCCAATCCGTATGGGTACGAATGGAAAGCGGGGTGAAATGATCCATACAGACCACGATCCGAAATGGCTGCCCGACCCGTTCCATTTCCGCCATGATGGGAGCGACCACCCTGCTGTTTAAATCCTCAACCGCCTGGAGCTTATCGGCAAGAATGCCCTGGTGAGCAGCCTCGTCCGGTCCTTCAAGATGGATTACGCCAAAATTATCCTTTCGCAGCGTTGATAACAATGACTCCACCATGCCCTCATAATTGGTATCTATGTAACCGGTTGCCCCTTCAATATCAGGCACTTCCAGCCCCGCATAAACTCCTATTCCCTTGAGAAGATCAACCGCTGAAACCAGACTGCCCCGCAGACCGAATCTCTCCGACAATGGTTCCATAGACGGACTACTGCCTTCACCCCAGAGCCAGATGAAATTGGCGGGGTTTTTCCCATGACGGATACGCTCTAAGTTAAGCTGATGTTTTGCCAACACCTGTCTTGTCCTGCTTAAAAGCTCCCTGAAAACAGGAAACTCCATATAGCGGTTATAAAAATCTGTTACAGATTTATCAGTATAATCGTGGGGCGGAACTGTTTGCAGACCGGCAGGAGCATCTTTCATGAGCATCAGGTGGCGGTAACTGATGCCGGGATGAAAACAGATATGTTCATTTCCACAATATTGCTGAACTGCCCGGATAAGCTCTCCGGCCTCGTGACTGCTGATATGGCCTGCACTGTAATCACGCATAATTACCCCGGTACCGGCAAAATCAACCGTGACCAGGTTACAGCGAAAAGCCAGCTCATCATCAGCGATGGCAACTCCCATGGAGGCAGCTTCAAGGGGGCCCCGGCCTGTATAATATTTTTCAGGGGCATAACCAAGCAGAGAGAGATTGGCGACATCACTGCCGGGCGGGTATCCCCTGGGAACAGTCCTGACCAGAAACTGCTCACCCTCAGACGCCAGGCGGTCAATCACCGGAATTTTTGCCGCCTCAATGACTGTTTTACCGCCAAGTTCCGCCACAGGTTCATCGCCCATGCCGTCTCCTATTACAAGTATATATTTCATGTGCTTATTTCCCGCCTTTGTATATTTTCAGTCTTCAACAAGAATACGAATTTTTACAGTCGGAGCAACCACCACGGCAAGGTTGTCTATTTCCTCCAGAGCTTCTCTGACCGCCGCTTCACAGGCTGTATGGGTCCGCATGACAATGGTAACCGGCCCGCTTTGCAGCCGGCCTTTCTGGATAACCGATTCAATACTGATTGCATGTTTTGCCAGTACCCCGGCAATATTCGCCAGCACCCCCGGTTCATCATTGGCGGATATCCTGAAATAATAGGGACAGGAGAGTTTATCAAGAGGGGTAATTTTCTGTTTGAATATATATTCAGGCAGATAGGAAAGCGATGGAACCCGGCCCACAGAACCCGCGTATATATCACGGGCAATATCAAGAACATCAGCAGCAACAGCACTGCCGGTTGGCAGTTGACCCGCCCCCTGACCATAAAGAAGAATATCTCCCACCATATCACCGGTAAAATGAATAGCATTAAAGGCACCGTCTATTCTGGAGAGAAGATGATCTTTCGGAACCATGGTCGGGTGCACCCTTGCCTCGACATGCCCGCCATGGTTACGACTGATGGCAAGCAGTTTGATCCGGCAACCAAACTCCCCGGCAAACTGGATGTCAACAGGTTTAATCAGGGAAATCCCTTCGGTGGCAATATCTGATAAAGGTACATCCATCCCGTATGCCATGGTCATCAAAATAGCCAGTTTATGGGCAGTATCAATACCCTCAACATCATAGGTCGGGTCAGCCTCGGCAAAACCAAGTTCCTGGGCATCACGGAGTACATCTGCAAAAGATGCCCCCTCGTTGGTCATCCTGGTGAGAATATAATTGGCAGTTCCGTTCATAATCCCCATAATCGAGAGGATCCGGTTGGTTGCCAGCCCTTCCTTCAATGTTTTTATCACCGGAATACCACCGCCGACACTGGCTTCAAAACCCACCTCAACCCCACGCTCTGCGGCAGCCGTAAAAATTTCCCGTCCCTTTTCAGCAAGCAGGGACTTGTTGGCGGTAACCACATGTTTACCTTTACAAATGGCCTCAAGTACCATGGTTCTGGCTGATTCAATTCCACCGATAAGTTCCACGACAATATCAATATCAGGGTCATCAATAACTGCCCCCGCATCCTTGACCAGAACAGCATCAGAATATTCGTCCGGCAGTTTATCAAGGCTGCGGGCAAAAATTTTATCTAAGCGTATGGTTACTCCGCTTCGTCTCGCCATTCTTTCCTGCTGAGACAACAATACTCTCGCAAGTCCCCTGCCCACTGTCCCGAAGCCTATCAAGCCTATACTTATATTTTTTTTCATTTCTTTTTTTGGATGAAAATTAACGATTTTACAGGCAGATATATAAACCTTCCGCCCCGATTTGGACGATCCCTGCTACCCGGTTATCCGTCACTGTAACCTGTCGCCTGTTACCTGTCACCTGTCACCTGATTATTTTTTCATGGCAAAAGAAAAAAAGCAGTGCTATATTGGTTGCCATAAATGAGAGACCATTCAATATTTAAAGGATTCTCTACAACAAATCAACAGGTTGTCTTGAAATAAACAATAGACCGGCAACCAGGAACCGCAGAAATCTCAACACACGGAGATAAATTATGAACATTCTTGCTTTTGGCCCTAACGGCAGTGGTAAAGGTACCCAGGGTGCCATCGTCAAAGAGAAATACGGTCTGGATCATATTGAGTCCGGGGCTATTTTTCGTGAACATATAAAAGGCGGCAGCGAACTCGGTAAAAAGGCCAAAGAGTATATCGACAGCGGTGATCTGGTTCCTGATGATATCACCATCCCCATGGTGCTTGAAACCCTGGGAAAATCCAAGGAAAAGGGCTGGCTGTTAGATGGTTTTCCCCGCTCGCTTGCCCAGGCAGAGGCTTTGGACAAGGCATTGACAAAACAGGACATGCCCCTTGATTATGTTATTGAAATAATCCTTGACCGCCAGATTGCCAAAGAACGAATCATGGGCCGCCGGCTCTGTGCCAACGACAATAATCACCCCAACCATATTGCCTTTGAAGCCATCAAACCGGTGGAAAAAGATGGTAAAATTATCTGCCGGGTCTGCGGCGGCGAGCTTTCCGCCCGTGCCGATGATCAGGACGAAGATGCCATCAACAAACGGCATGACATCTATTATGATGATACAACCGGCACCATGGCAGCGGTGAACTCTTTTAAAAATAATGGTTCCGCCAAGGTTATTTCCATTGAAGGTTCCAAGGGAATCAAGGAAATATCTGAAGATCTGCTTGGTCAGTTACAATAAGTTTTTTGACTTTTTTTAATGCTGAGCGTTTTCGTGGATTTTCTCTGCGGAAACGCTTTTTTTCATTGCAATGCTCATGAGTGGCATAATTCCCTGCGGGTAGCAAATCGTATGCGAGCTGAAATTCTTCCCGGAAGAACCTTGATATTAAGATATATAAAGCCATGAAAAATCGTATTTTTGAAAATCTTGCCTTATCAATAACAACCCAAAAAAACTTTGCCGGGGAGTCAGTTGATAAAATAGTCATGGCTGCCAACTGGATAAAGGAAACATTTGAGCAGGGCGGCAAACTACTCATTTTCGGTAACGGCGGCAGTGCTGCCGATGCCCAGCACCTTGCTGCGGAATTTACCAACCGGTTTCTAATCGCTCGTAAACCCCTGCCGGCACTTGCTTTAACCACAGACAGCTCAGCCATCACTGCCATTGCCAATGATTTTTCTTTTGAAGAGATATTTTCCAAACAGATAATGGCTCTGGGTAAACCGGAAGACCTCGCTCTTGGCATTTCCACATCCGGTAACTCTGCCAATGTTATTAAGGCAATAAAAACCGCCCGCAAAATGGGGATGCGAACCATTGCCCTGACCGGAGGGGTGATCAATCCAGGCGGGAAACTGACAGAAATCAGCGAACTTGTCCTCAATGTTCCCTCTGAATTTACCCCCCACATCCAGGAAAGTCATCTCTGGGTGGAACATCTGCTCTGTGAGCTGGTGGAAATAAAAATGTTTTCCTGAAAAAATTATGGCAAAATACTCCGTAAAACCGCTTGACTTCAGCAAACTCAACACATATTCTCTCAATAACCGCCACTCCAAGGTAAGTGTTGAAGATTTTGCCCGTCCTGTTCAAGCCGGAATGAACATAAGTGAATTTATAAACTGCCTGCCAAATCAACTGAGCGGAGCTGATTTTCCGGAATTTATCCGCCGGGTTGCCAATACTGTTCAGCAACAGAAAACCGTGATAATGGGCATGGGTGCCCATGTTATCAAGGTCGGGTTGAACCCGATACTTATTGACTTAATGGAGCGGGGCATTATATCTTCCATTGCCTTAAACGGTGCCGGAATCATCCATGACAGTGAAATAGCCATGGTTGGCCGAACCTCGGAAGATGTTGCCGAGGTCCTGGGGCAGGGTGCTTTTGGAGCAGCAAAAGAGACTGGAGAGTTTCTTAATCAGGCCATTAACCATGGGGCCAAAAAAAATACAGGAATGGGAGAGACTGTAGGGCAAGCCCTCCTTGATGCAGGTTTCTCCCATAACAGCCAGAGCATCCTTGCCCAGGCCTGCAAACTAAACATTCCCGTAACCGTCCATGTCGCCATGGGAACAGATATAATCCACATCCACCCTGATGCGGACGGGGCAGCCATCGGTAAGACCAGTCATATTGATTTTAAAATTTTCTCCAGCCTGGTCAGTAATCTCCAGGACGGGGTATACTGTAATATCGGCTCAGCAGTACTTCTCCCTGAAGTTTTTCTCAAGGCTTTAACCGTGGTCAGAAACCTTGGCCATAAAGTGAAAAACATAACCACTGCCAACTTTGATTTCATTCGTCATTACCGCCCTGCTGTCAATGTTGTCCATCGTCCTGTCCTTGAATCCGGTCGCGGTTTTAACTTCACCGGCCATCACGAGTTGATGATTCCGCTCTTTGCCGCAGCCTTGTTAGATAAACTTAGTGAGTGTAGCATGGAAAAAAATCGAAAGTAGGTAAATATTTACGAAAATAGAATAAGACAGACCATGAGAAAAAATATAAAAATAGGTACAAGGGCCAGCCTCCTCGCTGTAACCCAGTCAACCTGGGTCAAAAAACAAATTGAATCTCAATACCCTCAAACAAGCGTGGAGTTGGTGAAGATAACCACCAGGGGCGATAAAATTCTTGATGTTCCCCTTGCCAAAGTCGGCGGGAAGGGATTATTTGTCAAGGAAATCGAAGACGCACTCCTTGACGGACGGGTTGACCTTGCGGTTCATTCAATGAAAGATGTACCGGCAGAAATCCCAGACGGCTTGAGTATGGCCATCATCCCCCCCCGGGAAGTGGCTGCAGATGCGTTTATCTCCGTGAAATATAACAGCCTTGACGAATTACCGGCAGGGGCTGTCATCGGCACTTCAAGCCTTAGACGCAAGGCCCAGTTATCAGCCCTGCGACCAGAGCTTGTTATCAATGATTTACGCGGTAACCTGGACACCCGCCTGAAAAAACTCGGTGCCGGGCAGTACGACGCAATCATTCTTGCGGCAGCAGGTCTGAACCGCCTTGATATGAAAAAACAAATCACAGCCCTGTTCAGCATGGAAGAAATGCTGCCCGCCATTGGTCAGGGTGCCCTTGGCATTGAACTGCGAACAGCCGATACAGACCTGCTGGACAGTATGCAGTTTCTTCACGATTTGGCAACAGCAGCAACAATTGCTGCCGAGAGGGCGTTTCTCCTTCGCCTTGAAGGCGGTTGTCAGGTTCCAATTGGTGCTCATGCTGTCCTCTCAAGTGAGAGGATCACCCTAACCGGTCTTATCGCCAGTGTGGATGGCAAAGAAATTCTTCGTGAACAGCAAACCGCTGGATCTGATAGAGCTGAACAATTGGGTATCGAACTTGCTGAGACTCTCCTTAACCAGGGTGGAAAGCGTATCTTAGATGAAGTTTATCTGGCTGCATCTGATAAATGACTGACAGCACCTGCAGACCTCATAAACCTTACTATGGC
>CAZHPX010000066.1:0-6794 GCA_964534785.1 uncultured Desulfobulbaceae bacterium
TATCGGCAAAAGCATACTGGGCAAGTTGAAATGAAACTTCGTGTTTCTCCTGGTTTTGCTCATCTTTTTTAGAATTCCATTCAAATTTTACCTTTTCCATTTTTTTATGATACCACTGCGGAAAAAAGAAAACCATACAAATGTACATAGTTTTACATGGCTAATTAGAAGTTAAAGTTCCTAATCCCGGTGCTGACCGGCACCAGAGGCGACTGAGCAAAGGGGCTGGACATAGTCAGCACCGGGATTCAAGGCGGCGGAACCGCCTTGAACAAGAAAATCAGCGGCAATTTCTTTTCTGCCAAAGGTTTCCTGGAAAAAGCTGTCGTGTGGGTTGTTTAAGTCTGTCATGGTCACAAATTGTAACCATTCTGGGGCAATAGAGCAAGGAAGTTTACCCTGCCTGTTTAATCGGTGGCTGTTCCGCTTTTTAATTCCCCAGAGCATGGAGCATAGGGGACTGAATTTTTTTCGAGTCTTTTTTCGAAAATCATTCTGTCCCCGGTGTTACTCGGGAGGAGGGAAGAAAGGGGGCGACTGTAGCTGCTTGACAAAATTAAATAAATCTGTCCCCATTTCCGTCCCCATTTCTCAACATAATCAATGCGGTTATTGGGTCGCCCCCTTCACGGGGGCGTGGATGATTAATGTTTGTTACTATCAAAAACAAAATGAATCGTGTCCCGAATTTTCTTCAAGTAAAAATCAACCCGAATATTTACATTTTTTATAATCATTTTGTCTTGCAGGTAAAATCACGGGACTTGACAAAGATTGCACTACGGCTTAAATGGAAATATTTTTCATGTTTGTTGTATTTATAGTTTTTTTTTCTGCCAAAGGGCATTATGTTCAAGCGATGGTTTATACAGTGTGTATCTTTTGATGGAACTTGAGTGTGAAAAATACAGGGAAAAGGGTAATTCTGAAACGCCTGTATGTAACCATCCTGATGATTATTGCCAGTTCAGGGCTTCCTGTATAATTTATTTTATGGAGATGGAAAATAGACTGGAAAAGAAGCGTAATTCATCTAAAAAAATGGGTTTAGATAAAAAATAACAAGTTGCCGGATATACCGGCTTAGCCTGGAATATTTCCATGATAGATTTAGATTTTAATAAAGATCCAAACGGGCTTATCCCTGCCATTGTTCAGGATGATTTATCCGGAGAAGTTCTGATGCTTGCCTATATAAATGAACAGGCCTGGCAGAAGACCCTGAAGACCGGTAAGGCTCATTACTGGAGCCGCTCCCGTAATAAACTCTGGTTGAAAGGGGAGACTTCCGGACATGTCCAGATAATTAAGAATATCCTTGTTGACTGTGATCAGGATACCGTTGTTTTCAAGGTTGAGCAATTAGGCGGGGCAGCCTGTCATAAAGGGTATAAAAGCTGTTTCTTTCGGCAGGTTGATGGTGATGAATTAATGACTGTTTATCGACCTGTTTTTGATCCGAAGAAAATTTATGCCAGCCAGAAGCCAGAAACCAGAAACCAGCAGCCAGAAACCAGAAAATTATGGAACAATTAAAAATAGGAATACCAAAGGGAAGCCTGGAAAAGGCTACAATTGAACTGTTTGCCAGATCAGGATGGAATATAAAACTGATTTCAAGAAATTATTTTCCGGAAGTGGACGACCCGGAACTCTCATGTTCCATTTGCAGACCTCAGGAGATGTCTGATTATGTGGAGTCAGGAATGCTTGATGCCGGGATCACCGGTTATGACTGGACTCTGGAAAACGGTTCTGATGTTGAGGTTGTAAAGAAGCTGATTTATTCCAAGGTAAGCAGAAAACCTACCCGCTGGGTGATTGCTGTTCCGGGTGATTCTGATATAACCACCATAGAGCAGCTTGATGGTAAAAGAATTTCCACGGAACTCGTTAATGTTACCCGTCGTTTTTTTGAAGAAAAGGGATTCAATGTTGATATTGCCTTCTCCTGGGGAGCAACCGAAGCCAAGGCTGTTTCCGGGTTGTCTGATGCCATTGTCGAAGTTACAGAAACCGAATCCACCATCAGAGCCCATGGTCTGCGGGTAATTCATGAGTTGATGGAATCCACTGTCCAGCTTATTGCCAATAAAGAAGCAATGCAGAATCCGTGGAAACGGGAGAAAATTGAAAATATTGCCATGCTGCTTCAGGGAGCACTCCGGGCTGATTATATAGTTGGTCTTAAAATGAATATTCCTGAAGAAAGTCTCGAAGTTGTGATTGAACAGCTTCCCAGCGTCACGGCACCAACTGTTGCCAAGCTGTACAGGCAGGCCTGGTTTTCAGTGGAAACGGTTATTTCCAGGCATGAGGTTCGTGATCTTATCCCGAAACTTCATAAACTTGGAGCAAAAGGGATTGTTGAGTACTCACTTGAAAAGGTGATATGAATGACAGAAGCCGGGAATCAGAAAACTGAAAAACCGGCAGGCAGATTGTTTGCCGATGTCAGCTTTCTGATCTCTGTTCACTCTCTTTCTCAGTTACCTGAGCCTCTGTACCCTGAAATTGCTTTTGCCGGTCGTTCAAATGTAGGTAAATCAAGTTTAATCAATACCCTTGTTCGTCGCAGGAATCTCGTCAAGACCAGCGGCAAACCCGGTAAGACTCAAGGGTTGAATTTTTTTACAGCCTCCCGGAGACTATATCTTGTTGATTTGCCTGGGTACGGTTTTGCCAGGGTGTCCAGAAAAATGAAGGCATCATGGCAACAACTGATTACCGATTATCTTGAGAGTCGTGATTCGTTGCGTCTTGTTGTCGTGATTATAGATTTACGCCATGGTCTGAAAAAAATGGATCGTGATCTCATTGACTGGTTATACCACATGGGAATTCCCATGCTCCCTGTTTATACCAAGGCAGATAAACTCTCAAAAAATCAACAAAGTAAGCATGCCCGTATATTAGATGCGGCGTTGGGGATATCTGCTGATGCACGATTGATATTTTCTGCAAAAACAGGGTTGGGGAGAGATGCACTTGAGCAGAAGCTTGCATCTTTAGGTGAATTCTGTTAAGAAAAATTATTGTTTTGTATAAGGAAACATGATAACTGTGAGTGGTGAGTATATCTAACTGTTTTTTGTAAATTATCTCTGGAGGGGGTGGGAATGCTGTTAAAAACGGAATGGCCATGCTGGGAAATTATGAAGTGCAGTCCGGAGGCGGTGGCAAAATGCCCGACCGCTCATGCAGATAAGTTATGCTGGGAAGTTATGAGTGATACTGATTTTTATTCTGCCAATATTTGCAGGGATTGTTTTGTCTATGTTGTTAATCAGAAAAATTCAATTCTTTCCCAGGAAGAGATCTTAAGTATCATGTGTCAGAAAGGCCTGTCTGTCACAAATTATACCGAGCATGGATGCCCTTTATGTAGTTAATCTATGGTGCAATAATCTATTCAAGCCCTCGTGAACAAGGGCTTGAATTCTGCTGTTTTGTATCTTGTGCTTTTACGAGAGGTTACCTCTGCTTTTAGTTTACTGATCTGATTTTAATACAGCAAGAAACGCTTTTTGGGGAATTTCCACATTGCCAACGGTTTTCATCCGTTTTTTACCTGCTTTCTGTTTTTCGAGAAGCTTTCTTTTTCGGGATATATCCCCGCCATAACATTTGGCAGTTACATCTTTTCGCAGGGCGGAGACGTTGGTTCTGGCGACAATATTACCGCCAATGGCAGCCTGAATGGCAATTTTGAACATTTGCCTTGGGATCTCTTCCTTTAATTTTTCGCATGCTCTAAGTCCTCTTTCTCTTGCCCGTTCGCGGTGGGTCAGTTGGGAGAGGGCATCGACTTGTTCACCGTTAACGAGGATATCTAATTTTACAAGATCGCTGCTTCGGTAATCAATTAGTTCATAATCAAAAGAGCCGTACCCTTGAGTTATTGATTTTAATTTATCGTAAAAATCATAGATCACTTCGGCAAGTGGCAGCTCGCAGGTAAATTCAATCCTGCCTGGCATGGGATAGTGGTAGTTGGTATTTTCTCCCCGCCTCTCCATACACAGGTTCATTACCACTCCCATGTACCGTTCTGGAATATGAATTGCAGACTTGATAAAGGGTTCTTCAACATGTTCGATGGAACCAGGGTCAGGGAAATATGATGGATTGTCAACTTCGATGACTGTCGTGTCCTGAAGATAAAATATATATTTAACCGTCGGCACGGTTAGAATCAAAGGGATATCAAATTCCCTCTCAAGCCGTTCCTGGATCACTTCAAGATGAAGAAGACCAAGAAAACCGCAGCGATAACCAAAACCAAGTGCGGCCGACGAATCCTTCTGGAAGGTTAAGGCCGCATCATTTAATTTAAGTTTTTCAAGAGCATTTGCCAGGTCTTCGTAATCATCGGTGGTGATTGGGTATATGGATGAAAACACCACCTGTTGCACTTCTTTGAATCCCGGCAGAGGGGCGGGGCATGGATTTTCCTGGAGGGTGATTGTGTCACCGGGTCTGGTGTCGGATACGGTTTTCACTCCAGCAAGTATATAACCTACCTGACCGGCGGATAATTCTTTTTGTGGCTCCCGCCGCAGAGCAAATACCCCAACCTCTTCAACCCGGTATTGCCCCTTATTGGACATGAAAACAATTTGATCACCCGTTTTTACCCGGCCATTTATAATTCTTACCGAGATAACAGCACCACGGTATGGATCGTAATTTGCGTCAAAAATTAAAGCCTCAAGTGGTTTGTCCGGATCACCCTCCGGCGGTGGTAACAGGGTGATAATGGCTTCTAAGAGTTCTTTGACACCTTCACCCGTCTTGGCGGAACATTTACAGATAGCCTGTTTTTCAAGACCCAGGTCTTCTTCAATGGATTGGGCAACTTGTTCAGGATATGCGGCATGTAAGTCTATTTTGTTGATGACCGGAATGATTTCAAGATCATTTTCCATGGCAAGGTAAAGGTTTGCCAGGGTCTGGGCTTCGATACCCTGGGCAGCATCAATCAGGAGAAGAGCTCCCTCGCAGGAAGAAAGAGCCCTTGAAACTTCATAGCTGAAGTCAACATGACCGGGGGTGTCAACGAGATTAAGTGTATATTTTTCACCATCAGAACCTGTGTATGGCAGGCAGATGGTTTGACTTTTTATGGTTATGCCCCGTTCCCTTTCAATATCCATATTGTCTAACAACTGTTCCTTGAACTCTCTATCAGTAACCATGTCGCAATGCTGGATGATTCGGTCGGCAAGGGTTGATTTTCCATGGTCTATGTGAGCTATTATGCTGAAGTTGCGAATATTTTTCATATTGGTTATATCTGTTATTTTTGCTGTTCGGCACCCACCGATTGTTGCAGGTTCCGGCACTCATCATCCGGTAGTTACCGATCATTGCCGGGGCAATGTTTAATCCATTAGTGAGTGCCGGAAAAGTTGTTTTCAAGATTGCTGTTTATTTGAGTGAAATATGTAAACAAGTGGAGTACGTTACCTTCTTCAACCATGCGTGTAACATTTATATATCTAAAAATCAAAGTTTTCTTGTCTGTGCGATGTATAGACAGGTGTGAGAATATTACCCTGTCTGCGTGTGGATACACAGGCAGATGTAAAAATAACTCTCATTTACAGGTTTTTCGATTTTGTATTTTCAGATTTTCAAGCATGGTTCCCTGTTGACAGTAGAAAAAATAGAATATGAGTGGAGAAGACAGAAAAAAAGAAAAAAAGGCTAAGAAACTCATCCATCCACTTGTGGTAATGTCTGACGATGAGAACCTTCCTGTTGTCAGTAATCCTGCCTTGCACAGGTATTTACAGGAGATCAGCCAGTATAAGCTTCTTTCTCGGGAAGAAACCGAAGAGCTTGCCATAAAATTCAGGGAAACTGGTGATCCTGATGCCGCATATAAACTGGTTTCTTCCAATCTTCGTCTTGTTGTCAAGGTTGCCATGGATTTTCAGAAATACTGGATGCAGAATTTCATGGACCTTATTCAG
This sequence comes from uncultured Desulfobulbaceae bacterium, assembly GCA_964534785.1. Lineage (GTDB taxonomy): Bacteria > Desulfobacterota > Desulfobulbia > Desulfobulbales > Desulfobulbaceae > DRLX01. The sequence continues at coordinate 5,979 of CAZHPX010000066.1, forward strand.
GAGGGTAATATAGGCTTGGTGCAGGCAACTAAAAAATTTGATCCCTACCGCGGGGTTAAATTTTCTTATTATGCCGCTTACTGGATTCGTGCTTATATTCTGAAATTTATCATGGATAACTGGCGGTTAGTCAAGATTGGCACGACCCAGGCTCAGCGGAAACTTTTTTTTGGCTTGAACAAGGAAAAAAAGCTCCTTGAAGCACAAGGCTTTGCACCTGATGTTGAATTGCTTGCAGATCGTCTCAATGTAAAAGAGTCTGAGATTGTTGAGATGGGACAGCGGATGGATAACTGGGATGTCGCTCTTGAAGCACCTGTTCGTAATGATTCGGAAGAGCAGCAGAAAAATTTTATTCCCTGTGATGCTCCAGGTATTGAAGAGGTAATTGCCGGCAGGGAAATTCGGGAGAGGCTTGGTTATATTCTTGATGGCATGATGGATAAGTTTAATCCCAAGGAGCAGGTGATCTTAAGAAAAAGACTTCTTTCTGATGAGCCTTTAACTCTGCAGACTATTGCTGAGCAGTTTGGCATATCCAGAGAACGGGTTCGCCAGATTGAGGCAAACCTGCTGAAAAAAATCAAAAAACAATTAGAAGAGGATATGCCTGATATTCTGGATAGTTTACCGTAATTTTTCATGATTACCTGTCTGGAGATTGTAGATGTTCCGGCACTCACCGGCTATTGAAGGAACAAGGCTGAAAAAGCGGGTGAGTGCCGGATTAAGGGCATGCATTTTAATGTATCGGAAAATTAAAGTTTCTGTGAGAATTGTTCCTGATAAATATCGAATATCGAAGTAAATGACAAA
>CAZHPX010000067.1:0-6760 GCA_964534785.1 uncultured Desulfobulbaceae bacterium
ACAAGAGCCACAACTGAACCGATAATCCCCAGCCAGACATCATCCCAGCTCCAGAGTTTTTTACTCCATAAATCAAGAGCCTCTTTTATAAGAGTAACCACAATGCCCGCACTGTACAGCGGCCACCAGTACACACCGAGCAGGGTCAGGATAAAACCCCAGAAAAAATGAAGCTGGAGGTCCCAGCGAAAGATACGCATTACGACAACGCCGTACTCTATATATTGTGTTAGTATTTTCATAAGAAAGCAAATATTAAGTAGCACATAATCTGTTATAAATTAAAGGAATTGACAAATTTACTGTAACTTTTAAGGTAAATGTTCGACTATCACCTCATTTTCGTCCGATTCGCCTCACCCGCCAGGTTACAGGATACAGGTGTGTTTAATCATAAACCATGTACTCCGTCAAAGAAAAGAGGCTCTTTTGAAATTCAAGTGGGTAAGGCAAATTCATTTATCGTAGAAAAATCCAATTTTCCCTGGTGACACCAGTTCGGTGTCACCTTTCATCGAGTGCCGGATGGCGTTACACCGCACTGGTGCAACGAGGATAAGGTGAGTCAAGCCTCAACGCCTTCTGAAATAATTTTTCCATTGTATCTTCCTTTGTAGAGTTTTTTTTCTCGAACTTACAAAGGAATACTTTAGTTACCCACTCAAATCTTACAAGAGCCAGAAAAGATAACTTCTCAGTGGGTGCAATACAAAAATACCGCATTGCAAATTGCTACATTATAAACTATAATGTAGCAATTCTAAATTCATACAAAATGTATTGGAGGCCATAAAATGGCAACCGCGGTTAGAATCTCCGAAAACCTCCTCACTGACGCTATAAAATATAGCAAAGTAGACCACAGATCCATAACCGAACAAATTGAACACTGGGCACGCATTGGGAAATGCGTAGAAGAAAACCCCGACTTAACCTATGTCCTCATTAAAGAAATGATCATTGGAGTCCATGAGTTAGATCAAGGAGAAAAAACTGAGTACAATTTTGGGGTAACAATACATGGAAATTTACCAATCGAGATCATTCGCCCCAAAAGTCAAAAGATTAAACAAAGCAGAAAAACCAACATTAGATAAAGAAATCGAAACCATTATAAGTGACCCTGAAGTCGGAATTGAAAAAAAGGAGATTTATGCGGCGTATTTGTTCACAAATTCAAAATCACATCAACGCAACACCTCCTGTCATATCGATTCACCGAAACATCACTGGAACTTATCATGCTTGGACCGCACGAACACTACTATCGAGACCTGAAAAAATATATAAAATAGGAACAAAATCAGGCCGTAATAAACCGACCGGAGAATAAGCCATGAAACCCATTCAAGGTGCCATGACAGCAATTGTCACCCCCATGCTTGACAGCAAAATAGACGAACAAAGCCTTATCAACCTGATAGAGTTCCAGATTGACGAAGGTATTCACGGGATTGTCCCCTGCGGAACCACCGGAGAATCTGCCACTCTTGATTTTGATGAACATAAGCGGGTTATTGAACTTACTGTCAAAACCGTCAACGGACGAGTACCGGTAATTGCAGGCACCGGAGCAAACAATACCATCGAAGCCATAGAACTGAGTGAATCGGCAAAAACAAGCGGAGCTGATGCAGTATTATCAGTAGTTCCCTATTATAACAAGCCAAGCCAGGAAGGTTTGTATCAGCATTTCAAGGCCATCCATGATGCCGTTGACATTCCCATGGTGTTATACAATGTACCAAGCCGCACTGTCACCAACATGGCTCCGGCAACCGTTGCCAGGCTGGCAAAACTGCCAGGAATAATCGGCATTAAGGAGGCAAGCGGCAGTCTTAATCAGATATCTGAAATTATTCGTGCCTGCCCTGATGATTTTATTCTTCTCTCCGGTGATGATTTTACCTGTATGCCCACAGTTCTGGTGGGCGGTAAGGGAGTAATTTCCGTGACCGCCAATATTGCACCCGCCGAAGTTTCCGCAATGATAGAAGCGGCTCTCGCCGGCGATCTCAAAGAAGCCAATCAATATCATTACAGGTTATTTGGACTGATGGGGGCAATGTTTTGCTACCCAAGTCCGGCTCCTGCCAAAAAAGCCCTGGAGATGACCGGCAAGATAAAGTCATCCCAGGTTCGCCTGCCGATGACGGAAATGAACGAGGCAGGGATCAACAAACTCACAGCAGAGATGAAAATGGTCGGCTTATTGTAATGGATTTCGCATCGCATCGTATCGCACATACCGTAGAGACAAGGCATGCCTTGTCTCTACGACGGATAAAAATAAAACCAGTACAAAATAAAAAAAATGACAAAAGTAATTGTTGCCGGAGCTGCTGGCAGAATGGGACAACGCATCGCCGCCATGGTTCAATTAAACCCTGAACTTGAATTAACCGCCGCCTTTGAGCATAAGGAAAGTCCCGCCTTAACCCGTGATATTGGCGAGCTTGCCGGTTTTGGAACCTGCGGGGTTAGAGTATCGGCCGGTCTTGAATCGGTCATTGATAAAGGGGATGTCATAATTGACTTCACCTTTCATAAGGCAACCATGGAGTTTGCCAGACTGGCTGCTGAGCATAAAAGAGCCATGGTTATTGGCACCACAGGGTTAAGCAGCGACGACCTCACCAGCTTAAAAGAGCTTGCCGAAGATAATTTCCCCTGCGTCCAGGCACCAAACATGGCAGTTGGGGTGAATGTCCTCTTTAAACTGGTTGAAAAAACTGCCGCTGTTCTCGGTGATGCCTATGATGTTGAAATAATCGAAGCTCACCACCGGATGAAAAAAGATGCCCCGTCCGGTACGGCCTTAAAACTTGGCGAAATGGCTGCCAGCGGGCTTGGTCGTGATCTGGCCGAAGTGGGAGTCTATGAACGGCACGGGATAATCGGGGAAAGAACCGACAAGGAGATTGGTATCCAGACCATCCGGGCCGGGGATATTGTTGGGGAGCATACTGTATATTTTGCCGGTGCCGGTGAGAGGCTGGAGATATCACACCGGGCCCATAACCGGGACAACTTTGCCCGCGGTGCAGCCCTTGCATCTGCCTGGGTTACAGGTCAGAGCAATGGCATGTACGCCATGTTTGATGTCCTGGGGTTGAGCGATTTTTAAAGATAAGGAACACACCGCCTGGATTGCTCTTGGCTCAAACATGGGCGATTCCCTTAAGAATATCCGCAGGGCATGGAAGAGGCTCGGGGGAAAAGATGGAATCAGGATTACGGCTCTTTCTTCCCCTTACGAGAGCGAACCTGTCGACATGAACTCAAAACACTGGTTTATTAATGCGGTTGGTGTCCTTAAATGCAGATGTTCGGTTGAAGAACTTCTCGACATTATCCTTACGGTTGAAAAAGAGTTAGGCAGGATAAGAGAAGCTGACTACTGTGGACATCAGGATCGAACCATAGATCTGGATATACTGTTCTATGATGAGATGGTTATGAACACTCCCAACCTGCAACTGCCCCACCCTGAACTGGATAATCGTTTATTTGTCCTTATGCCGCTTGCCGAACTGGCTCCGGAACTTGTCCACCCTGTACAACTGGTTACGATTGAAACTCTTAAGGAACAGCTTCTTCTTGAAACCAGAAACCAGATGACAGAAGCCAGGATAAAAAAACTATTTTAAGATAAAATTAGACTTTCCATTCTTTATGTATATAATAAAAATATCAGATGGTTTTGAAACAGACACCGCCTGTGCGATAAAAAAACGGGGAGGCTGCTGATGGGTCCACTGCGTCTCTTTATCCTTGCAGTTCTCTTATATATTGCCTGGCGGCTGCTCCTGAACTTATTAAAATCAAATAAACGCATAACCGAACAGCCCTCTGAATCTTCCTCTGTCAAAGATATCCTTGTGGAAGACCCGGTCTGTCATACATTTATGCCGAAAAAACAGACCCTGCAGCTCCGCCATGGTGAAAAAACCTATTATTTTTGCAGCGAAAAATGTTGTGATATATTTTCTAAAAAATTAGAAACAGAAGAGCAGGAACAGGAAAACTCCTAACTTGCTGTTGACAGGAAAATTATCTTACCTTACTGCCTGATTTAATTACTTTATTAAGAGGAAAAAATGAAATTTTTTATTGACACTGCCAATATTGAGGAAATAAAAAAAGGCCTTGAACTTGGTATGGTGGACGGCGTAACCACAAATCCTTCACTCGTCTCAAAAGAGCAACGGCCTTTTGAGGAGATATTAAATGAAATTTGCAGCCTTGTTGACGGTCCGATCAGTGCCGAAGTAATCAGCCTTGACGCAGACGGTATGGTTGATGAAGCCAGGACACTGGCAAAAATAAGTGATAATATCGTTATAAAAATACCGATGATTGAAGAAGGGCTTAAAGCGGTAAAACGGTTATCCTCTGAAAATATCAAAACCAATGTAACCCTGGTTTTCTCACCCTCCCAGGCACTGCTTGCCGCCAAGGCAGGGGCATCATTCATAAGCCCGTTTGTCGGTCGTCTTGACGACATTTCCCTAAACGGCATGGAGCCGGTTAGCGAGATAATGACCATTATGCGTAATTACGGGTTCCCGACAGAGGTCATTGTCGCCTCAGTTCGCAACCCCATGCATGTGGTTGAATCAGCCCTTATCGGAGCCGACATTGCCACTATCCCTTACAAGGTTATAGCTCAGCTGGCAAAACACCCCCTGACCGACATCGGCATGGAAAAGTTTCTGGCGGACTGGGAAAAAAGACAGAAATAAGATAAAACTGGAGTTGCCCATGCGTATCAGCTCAATATCTGCTATTCTGTTTTTTCTGCTGTCGTCTTCTCCGTTGGCACATGCCGGAATGTATACCTTCGTTGATGAGTACGGAGTCCGCCATTATACCAATGTCCCGGGCGACAGCCGGGCTAAACCTGTTGTCCTTGCACCTAAAGGGACGACAATAGTTACCGCTGCCAATATTAACAAAAAATATCCTGAAAACAGGGCATCTCACAAGAGCAAAAATCTTGAAACATATATCCTTCGTGCCTCATATAAATATCAGGTCGATCCGCTTCTCATAAAAGCCGTAATCAAGATTGAATCAGGCTTCAATCAGTTTGCGGTTTCCCACCGCGGGGCCCAGGGGTTAATGCAGCTTATGCCTGGCACTTCCGAAGAGTTACAGGTTACAGATCCATTTGACGCATATCAAAACATTTCCGGCGGTACCCGTTACCTGCGTACCCAGTTAGATACTTTCAATGGAGACCTTCAACTCAGTCTGGCCGCCTATAATGCCGGTCCCGGGCTGGTATCCCGCTTAGGCAGAATTCCCCGCATCCCGGAAACCATCAACTATATCAGCAAGGTCATGAAACAGTATTATCTTTACCGGCAAGAGGCTGGTTTCACTATTCCCCATGCAGTAAAAATAAAAACTTCGCTGCCGAAAAGAACACTTATTACATCTATCAATGTCCAGAAGCTGGTAACGATCAATTGAAAGATACCAACAAAAACTCCAATCAGAACCAGAACCTTCCCAACCTGATTACTGGCCTCCGCTTTATTCTGGCGGGGATACTTGCCATATCCCTTATGGTTGAACAAACCCGCACCATGGGTCTGATATCTTTTTTTGTTTTTTTGGTTGCCGCCACCTCGGACTGGGTTGACGGTTACCTGGCCCGCCGCTACAAAACCATCACCCTCCTCGGGAAACTCATGGACCCGCTTGCAGATAAAATTCTCGTTACCACAGCCCTGATCATGCTTATTCCTTTGGAACGACTCCCGGCCTGGGTAGCCTTACTCATTATTGCCAGGGAAATTCTTGTTACCGGTCTGCGGGCAATGGCATCAAGTACAGGCATAGTCATCGCCGCCAGCGGTCTGGGAAAAATCAAATCAACTTTTCAATACATTGGTATCGGTACTCTTATTTTTCCGGCAGCCCTTCTTCCTGTTCCTCATCTCCACCAGATTGGCCTGATTATTATCTATGTTGCCATGTTTCTGACCATCTGGTCAGGGATTGATTATTTTTACAAACTTCGCAAAATGTTTTAATCCAGCCTCCCTGCAGTAAAACCATATCTTTTCCATGACTCGTTGCATAAAAAAGCTATCACCTCGCCTGTTTTATAAAAAAAATTGATTTTCCTGTCCGCAATAATATACGATTATAATGACTATTCACTTACATATCTTTTTCCCTGACCCTGTCCGAAAAATAATAATAATTATCCCCTTGATTCAAAAATAAGACAAAGAAAACAGCCATGGATAACATGATGACCGGTAACTCGTTCTGCGAATGAAAAACGGGTTTATCCACGCAGCAAAAATCAACTGCGGGTTGACCTGTTCCAGGGTAAGAAAACCATCCAGGGAGTCACAAACGATATCAGCATTAACGGGTTGAATTTCAGATGTAAAACATGCCTGGAGAAAAATCAGGAATACCCTGCCTTATCTTTCTCCCTGAAGACGGTACACATAGCGGCGAGAAGGCCGCTATGTCTATAAAATTGGTAACTACTCACCCCTGTCGGCATAAATCTGGCCAGAGAAGGCTATTTGGATGACGACCAACGGATTGTATCCCTTGTTGGCCATAGTCTGCAGGTAACTGGAGATGCGGCAATAAGCCTTGGCATACCGTTCTGTCCTAAAGCAGCCTGACACTTTTTGTTTGACCTTGCTCATTCTCAGGTCACGTTCCGCTGTATTGGTTCAGCGTGAATTGGAATTTCTCCCATATGAGTTAGTATACTCAAAAGGAG
>CAZHPX010000068.1:0-6738 GCA_964534785.1 uncultured Desulfobulbaceae bacterium
GCAGTAGTTATTGCCATGAGTATTGGTTACTGGTTAGTGGTTATCAAGGAAAGCCGAGGTAAAAAAGTACAAGAGCTGGATCAACTATAGGGTACACTTGTTTTTTTTATGACACAAGTTGAGGGGTAAAACAGTAACCATTCAGATATCATTCACAAGATATTTAAGGAGGATAATATGCAGTTGTTTAAAAAAATTCTTTTTGTCCATGATAATGACAGGGACGATCAGGCAAATTTTACCAGAGCAGTTGAGCTGGCAGGGGAGAGTAAGGCGGAGTTGACCGTGTTGCAGGTTATTGACCAGCTTCCTCGGGATTTTGCCATAATGATTACTTCGCTGCCGGAAAAAGAAATAGTGAAACTTGCCGTCAGGGAACAGACCCATCGCCTTGAAAAAATAGTTTTCAGGGTTGCAGGCAGAAAAACAATCAATATCAAGGTTGTGGTTGGCAGGGAATATCTTGAAATTATAAAAGAGGTGCTGCAGGGTAACCATGATCTGGTGATGAAAACCGTCCGGGGACGGGGCGGAGTAATGGGGGCATTATTTGGTTCAACCGCCATGCATCTGCTCAGGGAATGTCCATGTCCGGTATGGCTGATTCATCCTGACATGGGAAAGCAATTTAAGCGAATTATGGTTGCAGTGGATGTTACTCCTGGTGAAGAAGAGGGACAGGTATTAAACGATCAGATTATGAAACTCGCTGTTTCTCTCTCTGAACAGGGGAAAAGCGAGTTGGATATTATTCATACCTGGAAAAAAATTGATGAAAATTTTCCTACTTATGCGGCTGATTATTTTCCTGATGACCATGCAGGTATTATAAAGGAAACGGAAAACATGCATATTGGCTGGTTGGATTCTTTTTTATCCCGTCATGATCTTAACTCCATTTGCCATCATGAATATGTTCTCCAGGGCTGGGCTGATGAGATTATTGTTGATTTTGTTCAAGGTCATGATATAGACTTGATTGTTATGGGAACTGTATGCCGCACCGGGATTTCCGGGTTTTTCATTGGTAACACTGCGGAAAAGATACTGAACCGGGTTCAATGTTCCGTCCTCGCCCTGAAACCGGAAGGTTTTATCAGTCCTGTTCAGATATCACAGGGTAGAGGGTAGCGAGCAGATAAGCGTTGATATGTGCTGATTATGCGAAAATGGAAAAACAAATGCAGATAAATATAGCTTTTTTGTCATGTTCTGCCTCGGGTTGATCGGGCTGTTGTGGGCAGGATGGAGGCAGCTTGATCGTTCTACAAGGGCTTTACGGGACAGGGAGGAGCAGCTCAGGAGTCTTATCAATGCTGCCCCGGATGTTATTTGCTTAAAAGATAGCGAAGGCCGTTGGCTGGAAGCCAATAAAGGCTATCTGGAGCTGTTTGCTTTTTCTGATCTGGATTATCAGGGAAAGGCAGGTGCGGTATTGATTGACCTGGCCGACCCGGTGTATCGGGATGCCATGTTTACCTGCCAGGCAAATGACGAAAAGACCTGGTATGCAGGTAAAACCATGCGGTTTGAAGAAAAAATCATCTCTCCGGATGGTCAGGAAAAAATATATGATGTCATCAAAAAATCGATTTTTAATAAGGATGGGACAAGAAAAGGGCTGCTTGTCCTGGGCCGGGACAATAGTGGATGGAAAAAGCATGAAGCTGAATTACAGATGTTGAAAGCAGCGGTTGAGCAGACCGTGGAAGGTATCGTCATCAGCGATCATGGCGGTACGATTCTTTATGTTAATCCTGCTTTTGAACAGATAACCGGATACGATCTGACCGGAATTATCGGTGAAAATTTCAGCATATTGAAAAGCGATCAGCATGACGACAGGTTTTATGCAGAAATATGGAATAATATTAACCAGGGAAAGGTATGGCAGGGCAGAATTCTCAACCGAAAACGAAATGGCGAGTTATTCACTGAAGAAATGACTATCTCCCCAATTCGTGATAAATTCGGGCAAATTATCAATTTTGTTTCAATCACACAGGATATCAGCGAACAGTTACAGCTTGAACGGGAAAATGCTCTGCTTGAGGAACAGTTTCATCATGCCCAGAAAACGGAGTCGGTGGGGCGGTTGGCTGGCGGCGTTGCCCATGACTTTAACAATATTCTTACCCCGATACTTGCTTACAGCGATATGGCTTTACGAGATGATACCTTGTCAAAACAGTACAGGGATGTTTTTCTTCAGATTATAGAGGCGGGAAAACGAGCCAGGGATATTGTTCAGCAGTTATTAATGTTCAGTCGTAAACAGATGGTGCAGGTGGAACCTATGAACCTGAACCGGGTTCTTTGTTGTTTTGAAGAACTTTTGCGGCGGACAATCAGAGAGAACATCACCATGGAACTGCTCCTTGATCCCCGACAGCCTGTTGTCATGGCTGACAAGGGTCGTTTAGAACAGGTGATTATGAACCTGGTTATCAATGCCCAGGATGCTATGCCGGATGGCGGTATGCTTCTGATCGAGACAAGAAAAATTACCGTGAATATTACGAGGGATAATTTCCAGGGTATTGCCCCTGGAGATTATCTTCTTCTTGAAATCAGTGATACCGGCGTGGGAATGGACAAGAATACCGTAGATTCCGTATTTGAACCTTTTTTTACAACCAAGGAAAAGGAAAAGGGGACAGGCCTGGGGATGGCCACGGTTTTTGGGATTATCAAACAGTTTGGGGGAGAGATTCGTGTTTACAGTGTGGTTGGCGAGGGAACACGGTTTGCTATTTACCTGCCAGTTGTTGAAAAGGCAGAAGTTGCTGGTATTAATGAAGAAGTTGTACCGGTAAGTAAATCCTACTCTGTATCGGCAGGGCGGTTTGAGAGGCTGATTCTGAATGTGGAAGATGACAGACAGGTGCGGGAGCTTACCTGTCATGTCTTAAAAAATGCAGGTTATAGTGTAATCTGTGCGGAAAACGGGCAGAAAGCCCTTGAACTTGTTAATAATCAGGATAGAGTAATAGACTTACTGGTAACAGATGTTATTATGCCGGGAATCAACGGGAAAGAACTTTTTGAGCGTCTATCTGTTATATATCCGAATATGCGGGTAATTTATCTGTCAGGTTATGGAGAAGAAATATTAACAGATGAGGACACTCTTAAAGAGGACGTGACATTTATTCAAAAACCTTTTTCGGTTGAAAAGTTAACTGTTGCGGTTGAAAAGGTGTTGGGTGGTGAAGGATAGTTATTTATCGGGGCTAACGTCCTGGTTCCGGTCAAGTATGTCCCCGTTTGGCCATAATCTCTTTTGCCTCATACAGCAGTTGGAGAGCACCCATGGGACTGGTTTTATTCGGGTCGACTTCAGATAGCAGTTCTCTTACAGGGTCTTTACTTCTGGAAGAAAAAAGTTCCATCTGGTATGGCTGCCCGGTTTTTTCCCGGGTGTATCCGACAAGGTTTGGGGAAACAGCTCCTTCACTTTCAATTTTTTTAAGAATTTCCCTGGCCCTTTTTATCACATGGACAGGTACTCCGGCAAGTTCTGCCACCTGAATCCCATAGCTGCGGTTGGTGGCACCTTCAATCAGTTTATGAAGAAAAAAAATTGAGTTTTTCCATTCCCGGACGGCAATGGAAAAGTTTCTGATTCGTTTATGGCTGGAGGCAAGAGCAGTAAGCTCGTGATAATGGGTGGCAAACAGGGTTTTTATGCCCTTGCCGTTTTTATTGGCCAGTTCTTCCGCCACTGACCAGGCAATGGCCAGGCCGTCATAGGTTGAAGTGCCGCGGCCGATTTCATCCATAATTACCAGGCTGTTTTCAGTGGCATTATTGAGGATATTTGCGGTTTCATTCATTTCCACCATAAAGGTGGACTGACCGCGGCGGAGGTTGTCCATGGCTCCGACCCGGGTGAAGATCCGGTCAATCAGGCAGATGTCAGCTTTATCAGCCGGAACAAAGCTGCCGATATGGGCCATGAGGACAATCAGGGCGGTTTGTCGGAGTACTGTGGATTTCCCTGCCATGTTGGGACCGGTGATGACCAGCAGTTGCTGCCTGTCCTGATCAAGACGGAGATCATTGGGGACAAACCTGCCTGCCTCGATTGTCCGCTCAATCACCGGGTGGCGGCCCTCTTCAATGCTTATTAACTGCTCATCATTGATGGCGGGGCGGGTGTAATGATGTTTTTTTGCAACCCTGGCAAGACTGGTGAGAAAATCAATCCTGGCAATCACGGAAGCTGTATTTAAGAGTCGTTCGGACTGGGCTGCCATCTTTTGTCTTATCTCGATAAAAAGCCGGTATTCCAGTTCCAGCCGTTTTTCCTGGGCGGAACTTATTTTGTTTTCCAGTTCTTTTAATTCCGGGCTGATAAATCGTTCGGCGTTGACCAGGGTCTGTTTACGGATGAAGTCATCGGGGATTGTTGCGGCCTGGGCCCGGCTTACCTCGAAAAAATAGCCGAAAACCCTGTTGTAACCGATTTTCAGTTTCGGATTGCCGGTTCGCTTCCTTTCTTCTGCCTCAAGAGAGGCGATTAATTTTTTCCCGTCCTTAAGAAGAATAATTAACCCATCAAGTTCTTCGTGAAAAACCTCCTTTATCAGTTTTCCTTCCCTTCAAGATACACGTGCGTCTTCCCGGATGGCATTGTTAATTAATTTATACAGGTCGCTCAGCTCATCAAGTTCCCTGCCAATATCCTGGATCAGGCCGGGCGGGCTTAAGGCAAGCAGTTGTTTAAGCCCTGGCAGTCCGGATAGAGAAACGCCCAGGCTGTTCATATCTCTGGCATTGCCCTGACCAAGGACAAGCCGGCTGCATAACCGTTCCAGATCATAGATTTCGCCTAAGATGAAACGGATATTTTCCAGGAGCGGCTGGTCAAGGAGCAGGGTTTCCACCGCAGCCAGGCGGTTGATGATTTTATCTTTCTGCTGAAGTGGGAAAAGGATCTGCTGCTTGAGGAAACGGGCCCCCATGGGGGTACAGGTCATGTCAAGCATAAAGAGCAGAGAGCCGTCTCTTTTGCCGCCGGTTATGGTTTCTGTCAGTTCCAGGTTGCGGCGGGACGACTCGTCAATTCCCATGGAGCTTTTTTTATCAAGCAGACTGATGCTGCGGATGTAGGAAATTTCTGTCTTCTGGGTTTCCTGGATATAGGCAAGCAGGCCACCTCCTGCCCTGATTCCGCTCCTGAGATGATCGCAGCCAAAACCGGCCAGGTTTGTGGTCTTGAAATGTTCGGTCAGGGTTGTCAATGCCGTGTTTTGGTCAAAGTCTGTATCTTCGCGAGATGTCAGACATACATCCTCCATGACCGTGGAAACAAGTTCAAGCAAGGGGGCAAGTTCTTTTTTATTCTGTTTGGGAATCAGAATTTCGGCCGGCTGCATTAATGTCAGCTCGTCAATTATTTTATTATAATTATCGGTGGTATACGGGGTTTCGCTGATGAGGAAGTTGCCGGTGGAAACATCAAGAAAAGCCAGCCCGGCAATCATGTTTTTTTTTCTTCGACCATCCGGGCAGATTGCAGAGACAAAGGTATTGCTTTTTTCATCAAGAAGCTGCTCATCGGTGGTCACGCCGGGGGTGACCACCCGTACCACTTCCCTGCGGACAATCCCCTTTGCTTCTTTCGGGTCTTCAACCTGCTCGCAGATTGCCACTCTGTACCCGGCTTTGATGAGTTTACCGAGATAGTTGGCTGCCGCATGAAAGGGGATGCCGCACATCGGTATTTTATTGGCCTCTTCCCTGGCGGAACGGGACGTAAGGGTTATGCTCAGTATCCTGGAAGCGGTGACGGCATCGTCAAGAAACATTTCATAAAAATCACCCATCCGGTAAAAGAGAATGGTGTCAGGGTATTGCTCTTTGATTTCCAGGTACTGGCGGAGCATGGGGGTCATTTTTACAGGTTTGTTCATTTTGGTTTTGGCTTTTGAGTTAATCGGCTTATGTTTTCTGTAATACCGGTTTGAGATGTCTGCCGAGAATAGTGGTGCAATCGGCAAGCAGAGTCATTATTGCCAGGTTTTCATGAATGTTTAATTGATTCAGCTCAGCAATATGGTTTCTGGGGGCAATCAGCAGATGTCCGTTGCTGTACGGATACTGGTTGAGCATGATCACAGTCAGGGAGTCCCGATAGAGAAGCAGGTATTTTTTATCCTGGGTCGGAAATTACTCCAGCTTTGATGGTCATTTCAGTTGAAGGATAGTAAGTACTCACTTCGAGCGTAGACTCCGTGAAGCATTGGTAAACGCTTACAGGTCGAAGTTTTCCGTAAATCAACACCTGTGGTGAACGGTTACGAAGGATAAATGATAAAAATGAAAGTTGACAACAGTTAATGTGTTTATCAAGGAAGCTGTTGCAAAAAAGCGGATTATTCTTTAATATCCTCTATTTTTACAGGAAAACCAACAAAAAAACGATTGCAACAGGGTGAATATATGTATTCAGCATCAGATCTTCGCAAGGGGCTTAAAGTTCAGATTGACGGTGAGCCATATATTATAACTGATTTTGATTTTTCCAAACCCGGTAAAGGGCAGGCTTTGTATCGCACTAAAATGCGTAACATGATCACCGGTAATCAGTTCACTCAGACATATCGTTCAAATGATAAATTTGAAAAAGCTGATCTGGAAGAGCGAACCATGCAGTTTCTTTATTCCCAGGGCGATGAATTTCATTTTATGGATACCTCTTCATATGAACAGATTTTCATATCCAGGGAGCAG
>CAZHPX010000069.1:0-6650 GCA_964534785.1 uncultured Desulfobulbaceae bacterium
ATATGGATATTGCCACCATGGTTAAGGCGGTTAAGCTGATTGATGGTAAGGCTCTGATCGAGGCATCTGGTGGAGTTAGCCTGAACAATGTCCGTGCCATTGCTGAAACCGGAGTGGATATTATCTCGATTGGCGGCCTGACCCACTCCGCCCCGGGAGTTGATATTGGTATGGACTGGGGATGAAATTCATGAAAATTATAAGGGGATTTTTCCTGCGGTGCAGGGAAGAGCAAATCACCAGTTGACCCGGCAGACAGAAAAAAAGTGATCTTTTTTATTGACAGAACAAGATTAGCATTTTCTGTTTCCTGTCAAGTCTGTCCCAATATTTTCCGTACGGTTTGCAGTAGTTCCTCTGCCTGATAAGGCTTTTGGATAAAGGTTAAGGCTCCATCATTGAGCAGTTTTTGAGCCTCATTATCCAAGCTGAAACCGCTGATCATAATGACCTTTACGCTCGGATTTGTTTTTATAAGTTCATAAAAAACTTCATTTCCGTTTTTATTGGGCATGATCATATCAAGAAGGACAATATCAATTTTGTCATGATTTGCCTTGTAAACAGATATACCTTCCTCACCGTCCTTTGCCAGCAGGACGGTATATCCTCTTTGTTCGAAAAGGTTTTTGCCGATGTCTCTGACTGCAACTTCATCGTCAACTATCAGGATTGTTCCGGCCCGGTCACCTTCTTTATTTTCCCCCCTGTTTTCAGAGGCAAGAATATCTTCCCCTTCCCCCTTTTCCTTATCTTTGCTGACAGGCAGGTATATTACAAAGCTGGTGCCTTTGCCCTGTTCACTGATGATATCAATATATCCTTCATGGTGTTTGATGATGCCATAAACCACGGAAAGCCCAAGACCGGTTCTCCGCCCCTTTTCTTTTGTGCTGAAGAAAGGGTCAAATATTTTTACCAGAGTTTCGGGGGACATGCCGGCACCTGTGTCAGTAACAGAAATGACGGCGTATTCGCCAGGATGACAGGCGACCCCGGCTATAAAAGATCTTTTCTCAAGGCGGGTGTTAAATGTCTTTATCGCCAGTTTATATTCTGACAGTTTACATGCGTTTAAACCTGCCATGGCATCTCTGGCATTAACACAGAGATTCAGTAATACCTGGTTAATCTGTGAGGCATCGGCCAACACATTTTTGAGGTCAGGGGCAAGTTCTTTGCTGATAACAATCTTTTTTTCAATGGTATGTTTAAGTATTGCCAGTACTTCTTCGGCTATTTCGTTAAGGTTGACATTCGTAACGATGTATTTCCCTCCTCTGGTAAAGGCGAGGAGTTTGCCGGTTAAATCAGAGCCTCTTAATGCCGCCTTTTCTATAGTCCGGGCAAATTCATGTAATTCATCATCTTCACCGGTTTTCATTTTGATCAGACTTGCATATCCCATCACGCCGGTCAGGAGGTTGTTGAAATCATGGGCTATGCCTCCTGCAAGCATTCCGATGCTCTCCATTTTCTGAGCTTTAATAAGCTGCCGCTCGACCTCTTTTATTTTGCTGATGTCTTTTATGACAGTCAGTAATATATCCCTCTCCTCTGTATGGCCGGGCTTATCTGCGACTGGGACCGGCATATTGATCAGGTTTATGGAAACTAATGCCGGTAGTTCTGAGTCGTCTTTTTTCCTGTAAAGAACTTCTACATTGTTTAACTTTCCGGTTTCTTTGAGAATGTCCATGACTTTTTCTCTTGTGGCCGGGTCACAGTATAACTCTGCTGCCTTGATGCTGCTGAGTTCTTTCCTGTCAATCTGAAACATTTCCAGGAAGGCATGATTGGCGGAAAGTATTTCCCCTGATTTCGTTGAGATGAAGGTTCCGTCCGGAGTAGAGCCAAAAAAAGTTCGAAACTTTTCTTCGGAAATTTTTAATTCGTTCTGTCTGTCGATAAGCTTTTGATGTGATCTGTTAACCTTGTTTTGAGTACTCTGAATTTTAAAGGTAGGGAGCAGAAAGAGGGTAACTCCTGTAATTGTCCCACATATAAGGGAAAAAAGCAGCAGAATAATAGTATTTTTTTCTATATTTGTCATGTCCGCGACTACTTTGACTATTGCATAGGTAGTGCCGCCGGATATTACTTTTGCCTCTGTTTCTACTGCCAACCAGGAATTTTTATGAAGATGAGATGTGGTTAACTGGGTAATCGGGTTATGGTTACGATCAAAAATTTCTACATAACCTATGTTTGCAAGAGAGAGTTTTGAGTTAAGTTCCTGTTCCCAGGTCAGAGGATTTGTTTCTAATTCTTTGATGAAGAACGAAGCAACATCGTTTGCGTATATTTCAGCTTCTTTCTCGGTATTAACTCGTTCTAAATAATAATAACTTGCTGGAATGGCGACAGAGATAAAGATACCGGCAAGAAACGAAAGCGGAAGCATTCTGATAGCGAAAGAGCGGGTAATCAGGTGTGGCGTGTCAGATGAAAATAGATTTTTAATTTTGGATATAAATGATTTTGCCATTTTCTATTCTGGTTATATAAACTTTATCAAGTCCCTGATGATCAATCCGGCTGAAATTTACATTTTCGCCTATGCCTATATCAATTTCATCCATATCCTGAAAAATCCTGATGAGATTTTTACGCTCAGGCTTGTTTCCCATATCTTTCATGGCTTTGACAAAAAGCCTGGCATTTAAGAATCCCTCAAATGAAACCTGGTTGAGTTGACTTGCAGGGAAGAATTTATTCATAAGCTGTCTGTATTCTCTGACAGCAGGGTAAGAGGTGTCGGACACAGGGGGGAGTACTTCGCTGACAAACACTGTTGCCTCGCTGTCTCCCAGTTTTCTTTTCAGCTCATGGGCGTTAACAACGGAAACATTGGAAAACCACACATCTTTCATGCCAACCTTGACGGCTTCCCTGATAAATGCGGAGCAGGCGTCAGCAGTGCCGATCATTACGATAACATCAGGATTATATTTTTTGACTTTCTGTACCTGGCTTTGCACTTCCGGAACTCCCCGGATATACGAAGCTTCTGTTATGATGTCAAGATCGTGCCTAATCAGGCGGCGTTCAACCCCGTTGCGTCCATTCAGACCGTAGGCATCATTCTGGTAAAACACGGCAAATCTCGTTTTCCCATGTTTTATGAAATAATCAATGACGGCGGCACATTCGTCCCAGTAACTTGGGCGGAGGTTGATAATATTTTCTTTTATTGGCCGGCGGAGTTCTATTGCTCCCGTAAACGGAAACAGTAACGGGATGTTATGTTTCCTGGTTTCTTTGACCACGGATAATGTGGTTGGTGTTCCGACAAGACCAATAAGGGCAAAAACATTATCCTCCATGATCAGTTTTCTGACATTGCTGATCATGAGGGGCGGGTTATAATCATCGTCATAGGCTATAAGCTCTATTTTGCGTCCGAAGATTCCTCCCTCGTTGTTGATCCGGTTAAAGTAAGCTCTCATGCCGGTTACAATGGCATGACCAAGGTGAGCGGCATGTCCTGTGAGCGGCACGGATGTACCGATAATAATTCTGGAATCTGAAATGCCCTGTTCTGTTGCATAGACAGGTTTAGTATCAATAAACAGAATCGTCCATCCCAGCAGAAAAACTGTTAAAAAAAGTATGGCAGGTTGTTTCATAATTCAGGTAGCAAGGGAAAATAAGTTATACATCTTACTTGATGCCTTAATATCAGATGTACGAAAGACGGTTATAGTCGCAGTTTTTGCATATCCTGGATTATTTTTTTAAACAAGATACTTCCCGTCTTCCTGTTCTTTTAAAAATTTCGCAAAATATTTACGGAGTTTAGGCAGCGTCCAGAAATTGGTGACAATGTTTTTTTGAGTAAATTTGACTAAGGTTGATGGATTAAAATATGCCTCTGCATTGTCAAGGTTGAGGACAAAAGGAGGCTTGTCGTCCAAAGCAAGAACAGTACTCATAAGCAGGGCACCGGTTCGGTGATTGCCTTCAAAAAAGAGCTGGGGCTGGCTCAGGTGAAGACTATAGAGTCCTGCTGCCCGGTTCCATGCTGATTTTTTTATATTGTTTTTATGCCATGAAAACAGATCCCCGATGTTACAGCCTTTTTGTCCGTAAAACCGGTCTGTGGTGCCTTTGATATGTTTGGAAAATTCTTTTCGTACCTTCAGGTCGGTTCCGCAGAGAACGATATGATTTAGTTCAAGGATATGATGGAGATTTTTTTTTCTTGTTATATCAATACGTTTCCCGATCAATTTATCAATATATTTATACCCGCTTAACATGTTTGCGACAATAACATCGTCCATGGGGTCTCTGCGCATGTGGAGTTTTTTGTTCAGTTCATTAAACTCTTTTTGGACATTGGTAAGAGATTTGGTTATGTTCTTGAGGTTTAATCTTGTCATTACTCCTGTAACAGAAATCAGAGGATGGAAAGCAATAGTTGATTATATGGTATTATCATCTTTTAACCTGATTTTTTTCAAAAGAAAACCATTTTATTTTTCTTTTTATCCGGCACTCACAGTCTATTCAGCCATGTTCTTTCTACAGCCAGTGAGTGCCGGAAGCCGGTGAGTGTCGGATCTGCTATAACAGTTCGCTTGCCAGCATGGATAAGGTGGATCTTTCTCCGCGTTGGAGAGTGACATGGGCGTAAAGAGGCTGTCCCTGCATTTTTTCAATGAGATAGCTCAGTCCATTGGAACGACTGTCAAGATAGGGATGGTCAATCTGGTGGATGTCGCCGGTGAATACTATTTTGGTGTTTTCACCGGCCCTGGTGACAATGGTTTTTACTTCGTGGGGGGTGAGGTTCTGGGCTTCATCAACGATCATGTACATTTTAACCAGGCTTCTGCCGCGAATATATGCCAGTGGTTCAATGATAAGTTTTTCCTCTTCAAGCATCCGGGTAAGCCGCTGGTGCATATCGCTCTGCTCAGGGAACTGGCTGCGGATAACAGTAAGGTTGTCATACAGGGGCTGCATGTACGGGCGAATTTTTGAGTTGATATCACCGGGGAGATAACCAATATCTTTGTTGGAAAGCGGAACTATCGGCCGGGCAAGAAGAATCTGCCGGTATTGTCTGCGTTGGGCAAGGGCCGAGGCAAGGGCAAGAAGAGTCTTTCCGGTACCTGCTTTCCCTGATATGGTCACCAGGGGAACCTCTTCATTGCAGAGGGCGTGTACCGCAAAACTCTGCTCGGCATTACGGGGAGTTATCCCGTAAACTTCTTTTTTTATGATGGTAACTACAGCCTTGTTCTGGGCGGCAAATGTAGCAAGAGC
The DNA here is from genome assembly GCA_964534785.1 of uncultured Desulfobulbaceae bacterium. GTDB lineage: Bacteria > Desulfobacterota > Desulfobulbia > Desulfobulbales > Desulfobulbaceae > DRLX01. The sequence goes on from CAZHPX010000069.1 coordinate 5,275, forward strand.
TGATTTTCTCCCATTTTTGAGGATCAGGTATTCATTGGCGATGAGCGGTTTCTCTGTTTTAATCTCTTCTGCGTCTATTCCCTCATGTTTTTTGTATAACTCTTCTATAAGTCTGTTTTCCATATCGTTAAGACAACGGCTCCCGGAATAAATCATTTTTATATTTTTTACATGGTCGGTGGTGTAATCCTCAGCCGTTATGCCCACAGCTTTTGCCTTGATACGCAGGTTGACATCTTTTGTTACCAGAATAAATGTTCGGGAACCGTTGTTTGTGGCAAGATGGCAGGCGATATTTAGAATACGGTGATCGTTTTTGCCGGCCGCCGGAAACCGTGCCGATAGAGAAGGGTGGAGTTCTTTTTCTAATTGAATGGAAATATTTCCCCTCTCAGAGCCGATTGATACTCCGCCATTGAGCAGCTTTCCAGTGCTCAATTTATCAAGGGAACGAACGAATTCACGGGCATGGAAATTGATGGTCTGATTTCCCTTTTTAAACTGATCAAGCTCCTCAAGGACAGTGATGGGGACAACAACATCATGTTCGTCAAAGTGGCTGATGCAGGAAGAGTCATGAAGGATAACATTTGTGTCCAGGATGAATGTTTTTTTCGTGTCTGGCATGGCTTGTTTGTTCCTTTATGGTTTGTTTGTAAATGGAGAGATAAACTTTTACCTGAATCCTGCAACTGCCAATAAAATATATTTTTATTTTTCTCATATCGGCGTGCAGGATTCAGGTTTCGAGTTTCATTGTGGGTATTTTTGAGACAAGGGGCGGGCGTCGTTGGGTATTTTTGGGCGGGCCACCTCCTTTTATGTTTTTAACCTGAATCCGTGAGTGTTGAGCTGTGGTGCAGGGGGTGAAATACAAAAAAGTACAAATTAACAGGTCTAAACAACAATTCCCCGGGGGATAAGGGAAACTAAAAAACGCTTACCGTACCGTATTATTAGGTAAATATTCGGCTTATGCTAAAGTACTACCAAAACATGTAATTTATGGAAGACTTACATAAACTACATGTTTTGTTTTAGTAAACAGTTAGTGTTGTGTTATAATCTGGTTAGTGTGGAATGTGTCCCCGGCTGGTGGGTTAATTCTTCCCGGAACAGTTGAATCAAAAAATAACCAAGTACTAACCACATCTTAACAAAAGGTCTGTAAAATTACCTAAATTGTTAAGAAGTTTGATTTATTTATAGAATGGTTGTTTGTTGTCCTATGTGGAGTGAATATTGCAAGACTATATTCGTGGTATTCTTAAAGGAAACTGGAGGCCGATAACAGCAAAACAGTTTCCCATAATCCTGAATCCGTGAGCTCTCACCTGTGCTGCAGATGAACATTCCCAAAGGCGAAATTTTATTAT
>CAZHPX010000070.1:0-6629 GCA_964534785.1 uncultured Desulfobulbaceae bacterium
CAACATGTAGTATACCTGCCATGCATTTTGATATGGAGGGGCAGGTTCTGCCCTGATGACACCGCTCTGCCCTGGTGACACCAGTGCGGTGTCACCAGGGAAATGTATAGGTTACATGATAAAATGTAAAAAATAAGCTTCTATTTTTGGCGAAGATATTGGATAATGGAAAGGTAATATTTTTTTATAGAGGATTAAATTAAATGAGCAAAGTAATTGCCTTGGCGGGTAAAGGCGGCACCGGCAAAACTACGATAACAGCCTTGCTGTTGAAATATTTGATTGAAAAGAAAATGATCCCTGTGCTTGCTGTTGATGCCGATGCCAATGCAAATCTCAACGAACTTCTGGAACTTGATGTGCCGATGACCCTTGGCCGGATTCGTAAAGAGATGAAAGGCGATATTCCCCATGGCATGAGCCGGGATCAGTTCATGGAAATGAAAGTTCATCAGGCCATGATTGAAGAAAAAGGTTTTGATTTGCTCGTCATGGGGCAGCCCGACGGCCCGGGGTGTTACTGTGCTGCCAATCAGTACCTTGCCATGACCATGGATAAACTGGCTGGAAATTATAAATGGATACTGGTTGACAACGAAGCCGGCATGGAACATTTAAGCCGTATGAATCTGCGAACCATTGATCATATGCTCATCATCTCCGATCCGTCGGCCCGTGGTATCCTTACCGCCAGTAGAATCGCCGATATCACCGGCCCGCTCCAGCTTGATGTTAGCAAAAGACATCTCATCGTTAATCGTGCCCCAGACCCGGTGCCGGTAGCTCTTCAGGATAAAATTGATGAGGCGGTTACCAATACAGAAGACATGAAATTAGCTGGGATTATCTCCTCAAGTGATGAGCTGATAGAGCGGGAATTAAGCGGAAAGTCTTACTTAGATGTCCCGGGTGAGAGTGAGGTTATAAGGCAGGCCTTTACAATTTTTGACCGTATTTTTACCTGAAGATGGAAACTATGCAGGAGCAGTCATCATCCATGGTCGAGCTGATCAAGGTCGGCAAATCATATTCCCCTAATGTTCAGGCCCTTACCGGAGTTTCCTTAAGTATAAAAAAAGGTGAACTGGTTTTTCTTACCGGTAGAAGCGGGGCAGGTAAAACTACTCTCCTTCGGTTGCTTTGCGGAATTGAAAAACCATCCAACGGACTTGTTGAGATAGACAGCCTGGATTTAAACAGACTATCTAACCAACAACTCCAGCAATTACGACGCAGGACAGGTATGGCTTACCAGGATTTCAAACTGCTTCCCGAGCGAAGTGTGGCGGGAAACATTGCCATGTCCATGGAGGTCAGCTACCGGAAAAAATCATTTATCCGCAGGCAAATCAGAATGTTACTTGATCAACTTGATCTCAAAGATAAAATGAACAAAAAGGCCGGTAATCTCTCCCGCGGTGAACAGCAAAGGGTAGCCCTTGCCAGGGCTCTTGCCAATAACCCTGAGCTTGTTCTTGCTGATGAGCCGACAGGTAGTCTTGATCCGGCAACCTCTGCAAAAGTTATGGAGCTTTTTCATCTTCATCAACAGCGGGGAGCGACCATCCTCATAGCCAGCCATGATACAGCTATTATGGATGGTGAACATGAACATAGAATTGTCGAACTGCAAAATGGCAGCATCATTAATGACACCGATACGCCAAAACGGTTTTCAGGAGAAATGTCATGAATTTTCTTGCTGCCGTTCTCGTTCAGACTTTCCGGAACCTGGCCCGCACCTGGCGTTCACAAATCCTGAGCCTGATAACAATCTCTCTTTCTGTGTTAATCTTTGCCTTTTTCTACCTGATCTATACGAATATGCTGGGTGCAGGTCAACAGCTTGGCGATGATCTCCGTTTGATGGTCTATCTCGAAGAAGAACCGAGCCCGCCCATGCAGGAAGAATATAAACATAAAATTCTTAAATTTGACGATGTAGATAAAGTCGTTTTTATTTCCCGGGCTGAAGCTTTTCAGAGATTTAAAACCCAGCTTGGCCGTGATCGGGATCTCCTTGCCGGCATGCCTGAGAAGTTCCTGCCTCCCTCTATTGAAATTTACCCTTTGCAGACCCTTAACAGCCTGACCAGAATCAAACGATTTTCTGAGTATTTGCAGACATTGCCCGGAGTGCTGAGAGTGCAATACGGCAGGGAATGGATTGATCGCTTCTACACTTTCATCAAGCTGTTACAGGTTGTTGTCGTTCTTTCCGGTACCCTGCTCATCCTGACCACAACTTTTATGGTTGCTCACTCTATTCGTCTGACCCTGATTTCAAGGGCAGATGAATTACAGCTTCTTCGCCTTCTTGGAGCATCCGCTACATATATCCGTATGCCCTATTTTATTGAAGGAGGTATGCAGGGAGCATTAGGTTCGGCCTGTGGTCTCGGGGCCTTGTTTGTTTTGTTTAACTGGATAAAACTGCAGTTTGCCGGGGCCGCCCTGTTTGGCGGGTTTGCCTTTACTTTTTTTCCCCTGCCGCTCGTTTTAGCTATTATTGGTTTATCCACCATACTCTGTGCTCTGGGCAGTTTCACATCAACCAGAAAAATTACTCTCACATGAGGATTCAGTTTTCATTTGCTCATATTGGCAGATTATTTCTGCTTTTTCTTTTAACCTGTATTTTGTTTTTTCCAGGTTCTGCTGCTTATGCTGAAGAAACAGGTAATCTTCAGGGGCATAAAACCAGTATTGATAAAGTCCGCCAGAGTATTCAGATACATCTTAGAAAAATTCACAAAACCGGTACGCAGGAAGTAAATCTGCTTGAGCAGTTAGGGGAAATTGACAGGGATTTATCCACTCAAAAAAAGAAACTATCAGATTTGCAACAACAATTAGAAGCTCAGGAAGTGGTACTCACAGGTAAGGAAGAAGATTTATTTCTGGCACAAAAAAATAAAGAAATTGCCAGCAGACAATTAGAAAATCGACTTCGGGCCTATTATCTCATGGGCAGGGTTGGTTTTTTAAATGTTATTTTTTCTGATAAAAATCTGCCGGAGTTGATTCTTTTTCATGACTCTTATAAAAAACTCCTGGAATATGACAAATCGCTTATCGATAATTATAGAGAAACGATAAGCCTGTTTGAAGGGGCATCATCAGCAAGAGAAACAGAAAAAAATCTTCTTGAGAGTTTCATCAAACAGAATAAAGAGGAACAGAACAGGTTGGGCATAATCAGAAAAGAACAACAGCAGTTGCTGCTCAGGATACAAAGCCAGAAAGGATTATATGAACAGGCTGTTCGGGAGATGAAACGGGCAGAAGCAGACCTTACCCGCTCCCTTGTCAGTCTTAAAAAAGAAAGCAAAAGCAGGCAGCAGGGATTTTTATCAAGCAAGGGTCGTCTGCCGGGACCAGTACAAGGCAGAATAGTCATTCGTTTTGGCGAGGTAGTCGAGGGAAGAACCAGTAATGGTATTACCATTGCCACAAAAGAAGGGGCGGAAGTGTTCAGTATTTTTGCCGGTAGAGTGATCTTTGCCGGATACAAAATCGGTTTTGGTAACATGGTTATCATTGATCATGGCTTGCAACATTATACCATCACCGCCCGATTAGATATTATTCTGGTGGAAGAAGGGCAACAGGTATCCTCCAATCAGAAAACAGGTACCACCGGTGAGATTGCTACTCTTTTCTCCCAGGGTCTGTATTTTGAAATAAGACATGGCAGCAAACCCCTTGATCCCCTTGAATGGCTTCGGTCCGGCATCTATGAAAGAAATTAAACCATCCGGGATTTTACCATGAAATTTTTTACTTTTTCTTTCCTTGTCATCATCTGTTTTGTCCCTCCCTGTTTTCTCCATGCTGAAGAAAATAATCAACACCGGGAAATTTACAGGGAACTTGAAACTTTTGCCAATGTTCTCAGTCTGCTCCAGCAGCATTATGTGGATGAAATAAATCCAGATGAAGTTATAAGAGGAGCAATCAACGGAATGCTGACCTCGCTTGATCCCCATTCTTCTTATCTGCAAGCGGAATATTTCAAAGAACTGCAGGAGGAGACCAGGGGAAGTTTCAGTGGAATCGGTATTGAAGTAACCATAAGAGATGGTATCCTTACAGCAGTTTCGTCCATTGAGGGGACACCTGCTGCCCGTCAGGGTATCAGGGCTGGTGACCAGATTATCCGTATCAATGGCGAATCAACCAAGGGGATGACCCTGATGGAAATGGTCAAAAGATTAAGAGGTGAGAAAGGTTCGGAAGTTACCCTTACTATTCATCGTCCGGGCGAGAGGGAAGTGAAAACATTCACTCTGATTAGAGATGTTATCCCGCTTAATTCTGTTAGATCCATGTTCCTTGAGGACGGTATGCTCTATATCAGAATAACCAACTTTCAGGTAACAACAACCAGAGATGTTCGCAAAGAGTTAAACAATGCCTTGAAAAAAGGCACCATAAAAGGATTGGTTCTTGATTTACGCAATAATCCTGGTGGACTTTTGGATCAGGCGGTCAAGGTTTCTGACATCTTCCTTGACCATGGGGTTATTGTTTCCACCCGGGGCCGTCATTCTGAGCAGGATATGATTTTTGAAGCTCACCCGGAGGAGAACAGGTTTCCATTTCCTGTGGTTGTTCTGGTGAACAGTGGTTCTGCAAGTGCTTCGGAAATTGTTGCTGGAGCCCTTCAGGATCATGAACGGGCAATCATTATTGGTACGGAAACCTTTGGCAAGGGGTCGGTGCAAACCATTATCCCGATGCCCGATGGAGCCGGAATTCGTTTGACCACCGCGAGATATTATACGCCAAGCGGTGACTCTATTCAGGAAACCGGTATCAGTCCAGATGTAATTGTCCCCTTTGAAAAACCGGCTTTCAGAGAAACAGAAGCAAAAAACAACCGGGATATCAGAGAAAAAGATTTACCTCGTCATCTCAGCAATAATAAAAAGGGAAAAGATGAATCAGGCCGTGACAACAACAAAGATAATGATAAAATGGGGCAGGAGGTACAGGAACGATTGTCTAAGGATAATCAGTTACGTACTGCACTTATCATTTTGAAAAGCATTAATATAGCAGGAGCAGCTCAGAATAATGAAAGAAACTCTAACCTGAATCCGTGACGGGAAATGGTTACAAATAATCACTGAAAAACATTGAAAATTTGCTATTTGTCATATTTTTCTGTATCTCCGTGTAGAGTAAACTTCCGTAATATTTTCCTGTTCTCAGCAGAGATTTCTATAAATTCACAGCCCAGAAGAATGTGATCAAAATAATCATTATCCATGACCCAGCGAACTTCCATGGATAAATTCGTGATTGAGTTAAGAGCATCCAGGCCGGAGATACCCGATAGAAGCAAAGGGGGGTGTCCTTTTAATGAAATATGATCCATACGCTTACAGGTTAACTGCACACCACCTTCACTGATGTTAAGAATTTTTACAAAAAACCGTTCTGTCCCCGTCCTGTCGAATATTTTAGCACGCATTTCCTGTTCTTTTGGAAAATAAATTCTTGGATATTTTCTTTTTTCAGCAAAATCACTCATAACTTCAATCCTTTTTTGTAATCTATCTCGACGGTTATGATTATCTACTTATCTATGGTGCTGCAAGCTACAAGCCAAGCTCTCGTAATATTCTTTCGTTGGTTGTCCATTTTTTTTTGACCTTGACCCAGAGCTTTAAATTTACCCGGCAACCGAGAAGCTCGACAATTTCCCTGACGGCTTCCTTACGGATACGGGCAATCATACTGCCCTGATGACCTATGATTATCCCTTTCTGGGAACCCCGTTCCACCATAATGGTTGCGTGAATAAGCACGGATTTACCTGAGTCACTCTCTTTAAAGGAGTCAATCATGATCGCCGTGGAGTAGGGAACTTCCTCTTGGGTAAGAATAAAAATTTTCTCCCGAATCAGCTCGGCGACAATAAACCTCTCGCTTAAATCTGTGGGAATATCATCAGGATAATATTTTGGTCCTTCGGGCAGGCGGGCAGCCACTTCCGTAAGGAGAGTATCCACCCCCTCTCCGCCAAGGGCAGAGACCGGCATCATAACAGCAAAAGGATAAAGCTGGTCATACCAGGCAAGAATTGGCAGCAACTGATCCGGCTGAATAAGGTCAATTTTGTTTAAGGTCAGTAGAACCGGAACCTTAAGCTGGGCGAGATATTGTTGATATTCGTTTTTTCGTTTTTTCAGTTCTCTTAAGGAAAATGAAGCACCATCAACAAGAAAAATAACCACATCCGCCTCGGCAAGGCTGCCCATGGCCACCCGTACCATTTCCCGGTTCATCATGTCCCTGGCTTTGTGCAGACCAGGGGTGTCAAGGAGAATTATCTGGTAATTATCCCCATTTATTATTGCCAGTATCCGGTTTCTTGTTGTCTGGGGTTTGGGGGTAACAATGGCTATTTTCTGCCCTGATAACCGGTTAAGCAGGGTTGACTTGCCTGCATTTGGTGGACCGACAAGGGCAACCATCCCGGAGCGGAAGACTTGTTTATCTTTTTTTATCGATATTTTTTCTTTTTCCATAGATCACCGTATCCTGTTTTGGCGGTAATCTCCATGTTCACGGCGGCTTCGCCGCCGTGAATCGCGGTGCTGACTTCGTCAAGCACCTTG
>CAZHPX010000071.1:0-6514 GCA_964534785.1 uncultured Desulfobulbaceae bacterium
AACACCGGGGACAGAATGATTTTCGAAAAAAGACTCGAAAAAAAATCAGTCCCCTGGAAAAGGGAAAAATGGGGACAGAGCTATTTTTACCGTATCCGTAACCCCGCGTAGTCAAGACATCCCTGGCTTACACCGCAGGGGGCAGACTTATCAAGTGGACAAAATCGTGGTCGATGCGTATAATGGCAGACAACAGGTAAAATCTCTATTTAGCGGATAAAAAGAACAGGTACATGCCATATCTTGACGGCTATGCTCAGCAGGGCAGTCATTTGAACATTATTTTTTCAAACACCAGACTTGACTATAACTCTCAGCGGGATAATATACTGTCTATGGCTCTACAGTTGTCGAATAGACAATTAGACGGATCACCGCATGTATCCAACAGATATATCTTCAGGGCTTCGACAGGACTACACAACCATAATAGAGAGGATTGGCTCAGATGAACCATGTAAAAGAGACCGCCTGGGAGATATTTCAGGCAGTATTACCAATTGTAGTGTTGGTAATTATACTGATTTTGATCTTTGTGCCATATCCCATACCGGTAATAGCACAGTTCCTGGCGGGCTCATTGATGGTAATGCTTGGACTGGGAACTTTTTTGCTGGGAGTAAAGGTCGGTCTGTTACCGCTTGGAGAATCTATTGGAGCCGAATTGCCTCAATGGGGATCTATGTTATGGATATTGTTTTTTGTATCTATATTAGGGCTGGCTGTTACAATAGCCGAGCCTGATGTCCGGGTTTTGGCGGCAGCCGTAGATAAGGTGTCGGCCGGTGACATCTCTAAAAATTTATTGATAACAGCAGTAGCGGTTGGGGTTGGGATGTCGCTGGTGGTGGCAGTAGCAAGGATAGTGGTCAATATTCCCTTAAGCTATATTATAATAGGAGGGTACACCTCTGTCTTTGTTCTGTCATACTTTGTACCACCACATTTCATACCTATATCGTTTGATTCAGGAGGCGTGACCACCGGTCCCATGACTGCCCCGTTTATATTAGCTCTCGGGGTAGGCTTTGCCTCGGTACTGGGTGGTAAAAGTTCTCTGGAGAACAGTTTCGGCTATGTAGCCCTGGCATCAATAGGGCCTGTATTGGCGGTAATGATATTGGGGGTGATTTTCGGATAATGGAAGAAATAGTAATATTAGAAGGACTCTCTAAAATATTTACAGAGATGTCTTTGGCACTGTTACCTCTACTGGGAATTTTTATAGTATTTCAGATATTTTTTTTGAAATTGCCAAAAGAAACAGTAATCAAGATACTAAGTGGAATGGCACTCAGTTTAATAGGTTTGTCGTTGTTTTTGCAAGGTGTAAAGACAGGTTTTTTTCCAACTGGCATGATAATAGGGGAATACATGGGAAAATTATCTGCACTTTGGATAATAATACCCATAGGGTTTATACTGGGTTTTGTCGCAACCATAGCAGAACCGGCAGTTCGTATATTAAGTTACGAAGTCAGTAAGGTATCATCAGGATATATCAAAGAGAATCTCATGCTGTACACCCTGTCCCTGGGGGTTGCTGTGGCAGTATCCATGGCAATGATAAGAGTCATCTTCGGTTTTCCTTTAATATATATTCTGTTGCCAGGCTATATATTAGCTTTAATATTAATCAAATTTTCATCAGCCAAATTTATAGCAATAGCATTTGATTCCGGAGGAGTGGCAACAGGTCCGATGGCCGTTACCTTTGTAATGACATTAGTAATAGGGGTAGCATCTTCCATAGAAGGTCGCTACCCGCTATTAGACGGCTTCGGTATGATAGCCTTAGTGGCATTGGCTCCTATACTGGCCGTACTGGTTCTCGGTATGTTGTATGGAGACAAAACAAGGGAGGAACAATAACATGTTAGTAGGTAAAGATCATAAATTAGTTGTAGCGATAATAAAGAGAGGCTGGGCAGAAAGAGTGTTAACGGAGGCTCAGCAAGCTGGGGCACGAGGCGGCACAGTGATTTGTGCACGGGGAGTAGGGATACACGAAACTAAAAAATTAATGGGCTTGATGATAGAGCCTGAAAAAGAAATTGTACTAATTTTAACCCATAAAGATAAAGCCGAAACAATATTACAGTCGGTGGTGGATTCCTGTGAAATGGAAACACCTGGCACAGGAATTGGGTTTCTACTAAATGTAGATGCTGTGGTAGGGGTGGTGAGTTTAATAGAGAGCATGGGTGTTGAATACAATATAGATGATCCATAAGTTTTCAGTTTTCAGCACTCAGTAACTAAAAAACTGATAACTCAGACCAGAGATCAGGGAAAAGGGGTGAGTATAGTGAATCCCATAAATGAGACAGTATGTTAAGCTCTAAAAATAACTGTCAGAAGGGTTCGATGAAACGAAAAAGACCCAGTGATCAATTGAAAACCAAGGTAGCTCTCGCCGCTCTCAAAGCTCAGAGTACTAATAATGAAATAGCCTCTGAATTCGGGGTTCATACCTGCCGGGGTGAACCGATGGAAGAAACAGGCCATAGAAGGAATAGCTGGCGTCTTTGATACGAACCAAGCAAAAACTATCCAAACCATGGAGTTCGAGCGAGATCGTCTTTTTCAGCAAATAGGAAAACTCCAAGTAGCGTTGGATTGGCTAAAAAAAAGACAGTACCTCTGTTATTATCGAGAAATCTCCCTATTGTCTGTCCAGATCAGGTCTGGTCAACAGACATCATCCATGTTACTGAAAGAGGCTGGTCTGGATGAAAATAACTATTATCGGTGCCGGAGCCATGGGATGTCTGTTTGCCGGTATGCTCTCTGAAGCCGGTCAGGATGTCTGTTTGCTTGCCAGAAAACCAGAGCAGGTTGAAATAATAAATAGCAGGGGGGTTGTTATTGTCAGCCCGGCAGGTCGTAGGACTGTCATGGTCAGGGCGGCCACTGATCCGGCAGAGATTAAAGAGACGGATGTTGCCATACTGTTTGTCAAACATTCCCAGAGCAGAAAAGCTGCAGAGACGGCGTCCCGTATGGTTGGCAAAAAAGGCTATATTTTGACTTTACAGAACGGTATGGGAAATTACCGGATTATTGCTGATTTTATTGATGAAAAACGCATCCTCATCGGAACCACCGCCCAGGGAGCCATGCTGCTTGAACAGGCAGTTGTCCAGCATTCCGGGACAGGGGCGACTGTGATTGGTTCTTTAAGTGGTGTTGCTGAGGCAATATCAATGGCTGGCAAGGTGGCTGCATTGTTTTCAAAGAGTGCAGTTTTGTCTCAGTCTCACAGTGCCAGGGATATAAAGCCTGTTCTATGGCATAAACTGTTTGTCAATGTGGGGATTAATGCTGTCACAGCCCTGACCGGTATCCGCAATGGCCAGCTCCTTGATTCCATCCACTCCCGCCGGTTAGTGGCGGCGGCGGTGAGCGAGGCAGTGGATGTCGCTGACAGGTTAAATATTGGAATAGATAAAAAAAATAAAAAAGATACGATTGTGGAGCAGGTGTTTGCTGTTGCCAAGGCAACAGCAAATAATCGCTCTTCAATGGGGCAGGATATTGACAGATGTAATCTAACCGAGATTGATGCCATCAATGGTTATATCGTCAGCAGGGCGGAAGAGCTGAATATTTCCGTTCCTGTGAACCAGACTCTGACTAATTTAATTAAAGTTATGGAAAACGGTTTTAATATGCGGTGAGGCGAATCGGACGAAACTGAGGCGATAACCGAATATTTACTTTTTAGTTTATGATATTTTGTTCACAAATTTTTCCATGTTTTCCTGTATCCTGCGATATTGCTCCAGCGAGAGTCCGGCACCGAGGGCAACCTTCTCAGCCATTTCCGCAGTATGAAAATCCCCTGGTGCATGGGCATCTGCATTGACAGCCAGCCTGGCACCAGTTTTTTCTGCAATTTTTGCCACATGACCATTGGTGAGACTATGTCCTCCCCGACCGGATAGTTCAAGCAGTACACCTTTCTCAGCAGCAAGGGCAGCATCGCTTTCGCTGATAAACCCAGGATGGGCAAGCAGGTCCACCCCGGCCTCTATGGCAGCGAGGTTGGTTCCGGGTGCAACCGGTTCCACCGGCGTTTCGCCGTGGACTACCACGATTTCAGCACCCAGATCTCTGGCCAGGTCAGTTAATCCGGCCAAGAGGGCAGGGGGGACATGGGTAAGCTCTACTCCGACTATTAATCTGGTCATGGACACAGGATTCATTTCCAGGGCTGCCCTGACAAGTCTTGGAATAATAAAGTCAAGATTAGACGAGTCGGCATGATCTGTGATGGCAATGGCATCATAACCCATAACTTCAGCCCGACGAAGATGCTCGGCCGGACATAAGGCACCGTCACTGAAAAGAGAATGGGTATGGAGGTCTATCATTATGTCGGTATCCCAGTAAGTTATGTATGAAAAGCAAAGCTATACTTTATCTTTTAAGGAGGCAGTGTCCATACCGGAGATGTTTTTGCTCCCAGGGTTGTTTTCTGTCGGACATTTATTATATCCATCAGGAAATAACTCGCCCTGAAGGGAGTGCTTACCGGCATGGATAATTTTCATCATGACTGTATCGCCTGCCTGCCCGGATATCTTTTCCTTACAGTGAATTATTTGATTATACACTGTTCTTCCCTTGAACCCGGTTTCATTGATATCTTCGATGGAAATTGACTGGATGGTGGAGATATATTTTTTGTTTTCTTCCAGGCTTATTTGATCCTGACGGGCCTGAAATTCTGACAGCCGTTCTTTTTTGATATTTTCGGGAACTTTTTCTTTAAACCCGGCAGATCGGGTATGGGGACGATCTGAATATTTGAAGGAAAAAGAACCGTTAAATCGCACAGTTTCAAGCAAATCCATGGTCATGGAAAAATCCTCATCGCTTTCGCCTGGAAAGCCGACAATAATATCTGTTGCCATGGCAATGTCCGGCCTGACAGCTCTTAACTGTTCAACCAGTTCAATATAATATTCTCTTGTATATTTACGGTTCATTCTGGCCAGCACCCGGTTTGATCCTGATTGAACCGGTAAATGAAACTGGGGACATAGATTGTCAATTTCTGCAAAGCAATCAATCAGTTCCTTAGACAGGTCTTTTGGGTTGGAAGTGGTAAAACGAAGCCTTTCCAGCCCTGGGATGGGGGCGATTTGACGAATAAGTTCAGTAAAGCTTATTTTATTGCCGTTATCTGTAACCGCATTGGTTTGCCCGTATGAGTTCACATTCTGACCAAGCAGGGTGATCTCCTTTATCCCCTGGCTGACAAGAATCCGCACTTCCTCAAGAATGTCATCAACGGTTCTGCTTATCTCCCGGCCCCTTGTTGCCGGCACCACACAATAACTGCAGTAATTATTACATCCCTGCATAATGGTGACAAAGGCAGAAAAAGGCAGTTGCTCCGGGGAAGGGGAGGCGGGCGGGTCGGTAAATAATTTCTGGAACGGAGGGATGGAAAAAGCAGGGGAGAGCTCTGTTGCCAATTCCCTTTTACTTTCCTCGTAAGTGAGCCTTTCTATCATTTCCGGCAGTTTATAGATTTGCTGGGTACCTGCCACGAGATCAACAAACGGTGCCCGTTTGATGATTTTTTCGCCTTCCTGTTGTGCCACACAACCAAGAACGCCTATTTTTTTTTCTTTTCCCCCATTTTTTTTAAACGGCCGTAATTGACCAAGCAGACTGTACACCTTTTGCTCGGCCTTGTCCCGGATGGAACAGGTGTTGATCAGGATAATATCCGCATCCTCAGGCGTGCCAACTGCCTGATAGCCATGGTTGACAAGCATCCTGGCAACGATTTCAGAATCGCGGACATTCATTTGGCAGCCAAATGTTTTAATAAAAAAAGTTAAACTCATAATGGGCGTATTAACATGAAAAAACAAACAGATAGATATAATACTTAAAGCATTGATTTGTTTTTTTTGTCAGAATCATGGTTTTATATCCCTGGCAATAACAGAGAGCAGTTTATATATATCAGCAAGAAGAGCAGGGTGGGTGGTAATAAAAACCACTCCTTTGTTATGATCCGTGGTAGTCAGCAGGCCAAGCCCATCGTAACCCTCAAGGATATATTTAAGCCAGACAATTCTGGCTGGTTGTATTACCAGATATATTTTGACCATGTTCTGCAAACTTTTCCCGGACTACAGGCGTTTTTTATACCTTGAGGCTTGCCTCAACATTGCCAAGCAACTCACTATGGCTATCAAGTACCGGCTGGACAACTCCGTTGATATAATCCTCAACCTGTTGAGCCGATCGACCGGTAAATTCGTGATAATTACCAATCAACCCGTCGAGTTCATCCTTTGCAAAAGGAATCCTCTCATCATCACCAAGACGGTCAAGGAGATCGTTTTCATTACCCTGTTCCTTGACTGCCAGACCGGCGGCAAGAGAATGTTCACGGATAACCTCATGTATTTCCTGTCTGCTTTTTCCCCGTTCAACACAGGCCATGAGAATTTTTTCCGTGGCCATGAAGGGCAGTTCAGAACGGAGA
>CAZHPX010000072.1:0-6511 GCA_964534785.1 uncultured Desulfobulbaceae bacterium
GCAGTCAAGCTGCGCTTGCCCGCACTGCACACGGTGCTGGTCAGCACCGCGATTAACTCCTTTAATATTCAGGGTTTTTCCCAAACAACTCAAAAAAAATTATGGTCATTCCACTTCGGACGATTTAATCTCATATTTCATAAAAGTATATATAAATATAGTTTCGTCAAGGTGGTATCAAAAAAATAAATTATTATAATTAATCTAAAACCTTATAAAACAGGAACCCATGCAGACAAGAATATCGTGCTCCTGTGTCTTTTCAATTACATTTTAGATATTTGAATTACTATGACGAGCCGGGAATTAATGGGTTATGGACAGCATGGGCATAAAAAAAAACCCTGACAGGAAAAGGAGGGGGGGAAACCTGTCAGGGCCGGAGGAAGAAAAATGAAAAATATCTGCGAGAACTTTTACTCTCTGCCGTCTATTTATCAATTTTACTTTGTCTTCTTTATTGCTACAATCATGCCAGAATAAAAAAATATTGATTACATGTCGAAAAATAAGTTAAAAAGGAACCAGAAAACGACATTGTTAATCATAAAAAAACAATATATCAGCCAGGTAGCAGCAATATAGATACGGGAGCAGGATATACTTCTCCCGCAAAAAAATATAATAAGCTATATTATAAAACAAATTATTCATACCCGGTACAGGTCATTGACAGTACCGCAGTTGTGTAATTACTATCCGGATGCCATGGTTAACCGGGTAATAGTTACCCGGCACCAGCTTTCGTAAGATTATTTTTTCCGAACTCTAACGCTTTTTTTTTACTTTATTCTGAATCTGTGACGAAAAAGCATTGAAAATTGTTAGAACTACCTTTATAACTACCTTATTTATCAATATTAATATCGATTATAAACATGGCTTATATTTTGACCCGAACATAATAAAACCTGATTACCACCGATCCTCAGATATCGGCGGAACCGGGTCTCTAACCCCGCAAGAGTGTTTATCGGGGGTAAAGAAAAAAGCCCCGGTTCCGGTCAAGTAATGTAAGCGATGGTTAAAACCCGCTGTTTTAAGGTATGTATTGGAAAATATCTGCCCCCGGAGCATTGTTGTGTTCAGGGCTTGCTATACCATGGTGCTTGCCGGGTGAGAGCCAAAATGTTTTTTTCGATTACCTGAGCTTGGGTGGTAAGCAGGTAATAAAATTTCGCCCTTCGGGGCTTTCACCTGCAGCACAGGTGAGAGCTCACGGATTCAGGTTTATTATTATAAGATAAAAAACATTAAAACGGATATCCTCATGAATGAACAGCTTTCCAGAGAGTTAATCAAGGTGTTACAGCAGGCAAGTGATGTTGAGCATATCGAAGCTTTTGAACGGGCTTTTGAAATAACCAGAACCTATGCTGGTTCTAATGGTGCCCAGGCATCTGCCATTCCGATGCTGTTTGAAAAGATGTTTGAACTTTTTGCAACCGGTCGGGGACAGATTTGATAGAAGCAGTCCGGCTTGTAACTGATCATATGGCTGGCAGCTCTGTGGTTTCACGCAACAGGCATGTCAGATATCAGGGGTGTTGTATATTCGTGCAGGCTCGCTCTGCTCCATATAAAGCTGCACCGAGAAGAGGGACCTGGGTATCCAGGACAATATGGACGGGAATATCGGCAAGCAGTTGTTGATAGACGCCACGGGCAAAAATTGACATAAACTTATCACCATCTAAAAATGGTAAAATCCTCGGGGGAAGCCCGCCGCCAATAAACAACCCGCCTGTGGATAAAGTTTTTAAAGCCAGGTTGGCGGATTCTGCCGCCAGAATATCCGTAAAGGTATCCATGATCCGTATACAGATATGGTCATGGTTGCTGGCAGCAAGTGTTTCCATGGCAGTGGTGATGATAATCCGGGTCTTGTCAGCAGACTGGTCGAGCTGTATCTGCAATTCTTGCTCTACAGCCATTCGTGTGGCAAAAAAAGAAAACAGGTTGGCAATGCCCATACCGGAACAAACCTTTTCCACTGAAACATGATTGTCTTTTTCTAAAAGAAACGACAGTAACTCTAGCTGTTCCCGGTTATGGGGAGAAAAACCTGCATGTCCCCCTTCTGATGCAACCGGCAGGAGGCGGTCTTTATCTTTAATCAGAAAGGCCTCGCCAAGTCCGGTACCAGGTGCCAGGATTGCGATATTTCCGCGTTGGTCAGCCTTTCCGGGGTTAATGGTATGCAATTTTTCCTGTGGCTGGCGTATTGCTCCCATGGCCGCTGCTATCAGATCATTGATTAAAAAAACATGATCTAACCCGTATTTTTGTTTAATCTCCTCGCCATTGATAAGCCAGTCCAGGTTAGTCATCTTGACCATGTTGCCACATATCGGCCCGGCGACTCCAAAACAGCCGGCAAAAGGTAATTCCTGCTCTCCGGCAAGAAAAATGTTAATTAGTTCTATGAGGCTGTTATGTCTATCATTTAAAAACCGCTGTACCCTGATTTGTTGAGGCTCATTACCTGCAATAGAGTATAAAGCCAGTAATGTTTTGCTTGCACCAAGATCACCGGCAAGAATAATTTTTTGCTTATCTTTCATGTCATTGCCAGGCTTTGTGTAACTGATCACAGGGGTGCCAACTACGCGTTTTTACGAACTCTGAATTTAAGCAGTTACAAGGCACCCCAGACGTGACCGTGCAGATAGCGTAGACTTCGAAGATGGGGTATGATGACTGCTTACAGCCCTGTAATCAGGATATGGTTGCCAGCACTCCTCTCAATCGCTTAATCATCAGATCAATTTCTTCTCTGCTCACCGTCAGTGGCGGAATAAAACGAAGAACCCGCAGGCCGGCAAAATTAATTAATATCCCCTGTTCAAAGAGTTGATTAACAATATCGACTCCATGTTTAATACCTTTTTCTGTCAGTACCAGACCAAGAAGCATACCCATTCCCCGTACCCCGCTGGCAAGTTCTGGAAACTCTGCGGCTGTTTTTTCAAGCCTGGCCACAAGATATTTGCTTGTCTCTGCAACTTCTTCAAAAAAACCGTTGCTCAGCATAATTTTTAAAACTGCCACCCCGGCTGCTGCTGCCACAGGGTTACCGCCAAAAGTAGAGGCATGGCTGCCAACTCCAAAGGATGAGGCAATTTTATTGGTGGTCAACATTGCCCCGATGGGCAGACCATTACCAAGAGCCTTGGCAACTGTCATTATATCGGGAACTACTCCAAGCTGTTCATAGGCAAACAGAGTACCGGTTCTCCCTATTCCGGTCTGCACCTCATCAAAAATCATCATCAGCCCGTACCTGTCACAGAGGTTGCGTAATGCCTGCAGATATTCTCGTTTCAAGGGGCGAACCCCGGATTCACCCTGTAAAGGTTCACAGATGATTGCACATGTCCGCTCATTTATCAACTGTTCCACTTCCTGGGGATCACCAAAATCGGCATGGAGAAATCCTGCCGGCAGCGGCTCAAAACCCTGGTGAAATTTAGGCTGTCCCGTCGCCGCCACAGTGGCAAGGGTACGGCCATGAAACGATCCGGAAAGGGAGATCACCTCATAACGGCCTGCTCCGCTGTGGATTCTGGCCAGTTTGATGGCTGCTTCATTGGCTTCTGCACCGGAATTCCCCATGAATACCCTGTCGGCAAAACTGTTGGCAACCAGCAGTTCGGCCAGTTCTATCTGGGGGCGGGTATGGAAAAGGTTGGAGACATGCATCAGTTCCGCAGCCTGACGGCAGACAGCCTCGGTCACGGCCGGATGGCAATGGCCAAGGGAGCAGACCGCAATTCCGGCCAGAAAATCCAGGTACTCACGACCGTCATCGTCCTTGAGGCGGCACCCTTCGCCCCTGATCATGGCCGCCGGGAAACGGCTGTATGTTTCGATAAACACTTTCTCACTCCTTGTTATCCAGCCTTTATTGCTCATGATATTATCTCTGTTCCAATTCCTTCCGGAGTAAAAATTTCCAGCAGAACAGCATGTTCCTGCCGGCCGTCTATAATATGGGTCTTGCCAACCCCACCGTCCAAAGCCGCCTGACAGCAGCGAACTTTGGGAATCATTCCGCCGCCAATCACGCCCCGGCTTACCATATCCTCTATATCATTTCTGTGAATGGTGGAAAGCAACTCCCCCCCGGCATCCTGTACACCCTCCACATCTGTGAGAAGTACCAGCTTGACTGCATTAAGCTCGGCAGCTATGGCACCGGCAACAAGATCAGCATTGATATTGAAGGCCTGACCATCTTCACCAACTCCCACCGGTGCAATTACCGGAATGAAATCCTTGTCGTCCAGGGTAACAATAATTTCCGGATTAATCCTGGTCACCTCTCCCACCCTGCCCAGATCAATTAATTCCGGGGGGCGACTGGCGTCATCAGCCAGAGAATGAAGTGTCATTTTGCAGGCCTGAACAAGATCACCGTCCCGTCCGGATAACCCCACCGCTTTACCGCCGCAATGATTGATAAGGCCGACAATCTCCTTGTTGACCTTGCCAACCAGCACCATTTCCACAACCCCCATGGTCTCGCCGTCCGTGACCCGCATTCCCTGGATATAATTGGGAGCAATCTGCATCTTTTCCAGAAAAAGGTTTATCTGTGGTCCGCCTCCATGAACAATAACCGGATTTATACCGATATATTTTAACAAGATAACATCAAGGGCAAATTTTCGTTTCAAAGTCTCATCAACCATGGCATGACCACCATACTTGATGACAACTGTCTTGCCGTGGAACTCCCGTAAATACGGCAGGGACTCGACTAACACCTCAGCCTTGGCTATGTTTTGTTTCATAAAATACTCCTGAACTCATGAAAAATTAATGACCACTTTTTTGATCGACATTAATATAAATAAAAACATGATTATATTCTAACCTGGATATAATAAAATTTCGCCCTTCTGGGCATCCACCTGCACTCCAGTTGAAAGCACTCAAGCCAGGCAGCCTACCCCCAAGCCTTGATCACTTCCGTCTGCAGCACAGGTGAGAGCTCACGGATTCAGGATGATATTATAAATAACCTTACATGCTAAAAGGGAAGAAAAAGTAATTGGGAAGTTCTTTACTTTTTCAGGATAAGCAGGTAAAATTTTCGATATAGTGCAAAAATCAAACCGGAACGACTTGCAAACTTTTTTTATTATATCTTTACAGGTTTTTTTAAATGAAGCCAATAATTTTTTTCCAGTTATTGTTACTTGTTTCTACATTTTATCTATTTCTGCCTTTATCCATGTCAGTTGCCGATGAGGCCCCTCCCATCCTGATAGAGGCAGATCAAATGATCTCCCAGGGACAGGAGGACTCCGTCGTCTTTCTTGGTGCCGTTGAAGCCAGACAGGGAAATATTACCATTCGCTCCGGTGAGATGACTGTTTATTATACTCAACAGGGTGATAAAAAAGAAAAAGAAAGTAACAGGCAGGTAAAAAAAATCATTTGCAAAAATAATGTGGAGATATCACAGGGTGACTGGCTTGGTACCGGTGATCGTATGGATTACCATGCCAGAGAGCGAAAAGTTATCCTCACCGGTAATGCCAGGGCCTGGCAGGGAAGAAACATGGTCTCCGGGGAAAAAATTATTTATTACCTTGATGAAGGGAGAACAGTCGTTGAACAGGGAAAAGATACCACAGGCCGGGTTAAGGCGATTATCCATCCGGAGTCAGATAAAAAGTAATGGTGAATGACTCTATTCTTGAGACCAGAGATTTAGTCAAGGAATATCGTAACCGACGGGTTGTTGACCAGGTTAATTTAAAAGTTAATGCCGGGTCAGTCGTTGGACTTCTTGGCCCAAACGGGGCAGGTAAGACCACCACGTTTTACTCCATTGTCGGCTTTATCCGTCCCACGAGCGGGTCTATTTTTTTAGACTCTCAGGATATAACCGGCCTGCCCATTCATAAACGAGCCAGGCTTGGCATTACCTACCTGGCCCAGGACCCATCGGTTTTTAAAAAACTGACCGTGGTTGAAAACATTCGTATTGTTCTGGAGCCGCTCGGCCTGACCAGAAATGAAATCAATAACCGAATTGAAGAGTTGATGGCCGAGCTGAAAATAACCTATCTTGCTGACAATAAAGGACATGCTCTCTCCGGCGGTGAACGGCGCAGGGTTGAAATAATGCGGGCACTGGCGACTTGTCCCAGGTTTATTCTTCTTGACGAGCCTTTTGCCGGTGTTGACCCCTTGTCTGTTGCCGACCTGCAGGAGATTATTAAAAGCCTTAAAGAAAAAGGATTGGGGGTATTGATATCAGATCATAATGTCCGGGAAACACTTCAGGTCTGTGATTTTGCCTATATCCTGAACGAAGGTAAGATATTGACCAGTGGTTCCGCCCAGGATATTATAGAGAGTTCACTTGCTCGCAAGATGTATCTTGGTGAAGATTTCAGGATGTGATTTTTTTTAAAATATCCTCCATATAAGCTGCAAGCTATAAATTATAAACAAAAAAATAAAAGTTACAAATGCTCGAACTTAGACAAACCCT
>CAZHPX010000073.1:0-6488 GCA_964534785.1 uncultured Desulfobulbaceae bacterium
ATTATCGTACTGACAGTTTGTAATTTTGTGACTGTTCAGAAGTATCTCACGGAGTCTACGCTCGGGGTCTTATCTATCTCTTTGTCCATTTAAGAACTTCTTGCATATCATCAATATGCTGCGAAGTTCTTAAATGAACAAATACAAGGCACTTCTGAACAGTTACAGTCCGATGATTGTGTAGCTTTTTTAAACTCACTGAATAGTTACCGTATTTTTTACATTCCAGTACAATCAATTCTTCAAATTTGTTACCATTCACAGGATTGGTAACTATGCTATTTTAGAGATTATGACTACCCATAACGAAAAAATTATCATCCTTGATTTTGGTTCTCAGACCACCCAGCTCATCGCCCGCCGGATTCGTGAACAAAAAGTTTACTCGGAAATCCATCCATATACCCTTGATATTAAGGAATTAAAAGATATGAATCCTTCAGGAATCATTCTTTCCGGAGGGCCGGCCAGTGTTTATGATGAAGATGCTCCTCTTTCTGATATAGGTGTCTTTGAACTTGGAGTACCGGTACTTGGAATATGTTACGGAGCACAGTTGATGATGCTCCAGCTTGGCGGCCAGGTGGAGAAAGCGGATAAACGGGAGTTTGGCAAGGCTGAGCTTACCATAGAATATACCGACGGGCTTTTTGCCGGTATGGAAAAAAAACAGAGAAAATACCAGGTCTGGATGAGCCATGGCGATCGGATAGAAGAGCTGGCAGCCGGTTTTATCGCGACAGCTCTCAGTGATCACTCCCCGTTTGCGGCCCTGCGGCATACAGAAAAACCTTTTGTTGCTGTCCAGTTCCATCCTGAAGTAGCTCATACTCTGATCGGCAGCGATGTCCTTGGTAATTTCATTTTCGGTATCTGTCATTGCCGGCCTGTCTGGACAATGCACTCTTTCATAGAGTCAACGGTGGCGGAAATCAGAGAAAAAGTAGAAATGGAACAGATAATCTGTGCCTTGTCCGGCGGTGTTGATTCTTCGGTGACCGCAGCCCTTGTCCACCGGGCTGTTGGTAATCAGTTGACCTGTATTTATGTAAACAATGGCTTAATGCGAAGCGGAGAGTCGGAAAGCGTTCTTAATTTTTTCCGTGAAAAGACAGGCCTGCGGGTTATTGATGTTGATGCAACTGATTATTTTTTAAGTGAACTGGACGGGATAAAAGACCCTGAAGAGAAACGGCAGCGAATAGGTTACGGGTTTATTAAAATTTTTGAGCAGGAAGCTGGTAAACTGGGCAAGGTAAAATACCTTGCCCAGGGTACCCTTTACCCCGATGTGATTGAATCGGTGGTTTTTCGTGGTAACGCTCCAATAAAATCCCACCATAATGTGGGATGCCTGCCGGATATAATGCAGCTTGAACTTGTTGAACCCTTACGGGAACTATTCAAGGATGAGGTCAGAGAACTTGGCCTTGAACTTGGCATGCCCCAGGAGGCGATTTTCAGGCAGCCTTTCCCTGGACCTGGTCTGGGAATAAGAATAATGGGCAGGGTTACGGCTGAGCGGCTTGATATCCTCCGTAAATCCGATGTGATTGTTCTTGATGAAATGAAAAAATCCGGCTGGTACAAAAAAGTCTGGCAGTCGTTTGCTGTTTTACTGCCGATTCAAACCGTGGGGGTTATGGGAGACGGTCGAACCTATGAGCATGTAATAGCCATTCGCTCAGTGGATAGCCGGGACGCCATGACAGCGGACTGGTCAAGACTTCCCTATGACCTGATGGGTCGTATTTCCAACCGGATTATCAATGAAGTTCGCGGGGTTAACCGGGTGGTTTATGATATTTCTTCCAAGCCTCCGGCAACCATTGAATGGGAGTGAGTTTTTTGTGTTTGCTTTAATTTACAGGTACTGGGTATCCGCTTTTCCAGTAGCCACAACATGTAGTATCCTGCCATGCATTTTGATATGGAGGGGCAGCTTCTGCCCTGGTGACACCAGTGCGGTGCAACGAGGATAAGGAGATTGTCTCTTGAAAAGTTATGCAACCACTACATATTGTATGAACTTGAGTTAAGCGGATACCCAGTTTACAGGTATAAAAAATGTTAAAAACCGGAATATATGTTGATGCAGAAAATGTCAAAATGAGCGGCGGTTATGGTATGCGTTATGATGTACTCGTCGATCTGGCCAATAGTGGAGGGTCGGTTATGCTCCGGGCCAACTGTTACATTGCCGAAGACCGGGAACGAACCAGGGCCGATGTTGAATACAGGCAGAAAGTATATTCGTACCACAATATTTTAAGACAATGCGGTTTTAAAATTATCAAAAAAATTGTCCGCCGTTACCGTGATGACGAAGGTAATGTTACCACCAAGGCAAATGCGGACATGGATCTTGCCATTGACGCCCTCCTCCAGGCCCGCAACCTTGACAAGGTTATCCTTGTCACTGGTGACGGTGACTTTATCCGTCTCGTAACAGCATTACAAAATATGGGGTGCCGGGTGGAAGTGATCGGTTTTGACAATGTCAGCCATGAATTAAGAGAGAGTGCGGACGGGTATCTCGCCGGATTTATCATTCCTGGTCTGCTGCCAATTGTCGGCAATGAATACTCTGACGATGAACAATGGCAGCGGGGAACAGTTATTAACTTCAACTCTGAGCGGGGCTTTGGTTTTTTTCGTTATTACCGGATGGGAGCAGGAGGCATAGAGCCGGAATCGGTGTTTTTTCACCTGTCAAGATCAACATTAAACGGTGATTATTACTTTAACGATTTATCACGTATCTTTGAATTCAGGGTGGTGGAAAATTCCGGTAGTGACGGTCGATCCGAGGCTTGGGATATCCGCCTCGCCGGCGTTGATCAGGTGTAACCGTTCACCGGGGCAACTCCAGACTTACCGAAACTCTCTGTAGCTTTAAGCGTTTACAACACTCCTGCGGGGCTAACGCCCCGGTTCCGGCCGGTATTTTCCCTTATCCCCCAAGAAATTGTTATTGAGACCTGTTAATTTGTATTTTTTTGTATTGCACCAGGGCATAAGTTACCAATTATTAATGATCGATAACTGATAATTGACCATCTACATAGGAATGATTCATAGAGGAACTTCGCCGCTTCACTGCCGCCGCTTCACTGCTAATTTTCCGATACATTAAAATAAATCCGTCCCCATTTACTGCTGTTTGCTGTACGGCAATTTGGTACTAATCGCAAGGATGTTTCTTTCTTTTGCTTGGTAGGGATGTGTAACTGGGTACTTAATCCCGGTGCTGACCGGCACCGTGGGCTTTTCAAGCAAGCACAGCTTGATTGAAAAGTTTGCGGTGACCGGTCCAGCTCCTTGTTCAGGTGCCAGAGGCGACTGAGCAAGGGGCTGGACATAGTCAGCACCGCGATTCACGGCGGCGAAGCCGCCGTGAACGATGAAATCAGCGGCTTGTCCGCTGGATTTATTTGTTGGTAATAGCTTCCGTAAACAAGTTTTTATCGTGGTCTGTCCCCGATTGTTCGCGATTGTTCGGATTGCTGTCGTAAACCAGCAATTTTTACCAGGCCGGATTGATAACCAGATGGGAAAAGATTTCGCAGTTCTTCTATCTCAATATGATTAATCTCACAGCATTCAAATACAGTCAATAACTGATTATTTTTTCTAAAATTGTCCCGCAAAGAGTTAATCATTTCGCAGTGTCTTGCAGTTAATCCGATTGTTGTCTGCAATTCATAAGCCTTGTTGACGGCATAATCATGATCCCATTCAAGGGGATCTATTAAAAATCCCAAGACATCTGTACGGTAAACTTTTTCATTTGAAGATTGATGGCAAGGGATACCTGCGAGCCTGCATGCACCTCTTGTGTGTCCTGCTGGGAACAATTCCGCCAACTGTTTAAGGGACATTCCGTTTGACATGCAGGTTTCATATATTAAGGGGCTGTGATCTGTTTGTTTAAATTTGTATCTTATAAAGTTAATAATAGCCCAATGTTTATCTGTTAATTCACCTATACCGATCCTTCTCGCCATTCCAACGGCAAAGTCCTCATCCCATGCGTTAAAATCAAGTAAAAATTTCAACTCATTCACTTCATATTCTTTCCCCTGCAATGATAATGTTGCCATAGTGTTATTCCTTATTTTTTCTTTTTACCCGTCCAGGCATGATTATAATTTTTCAAATGGATTGAGTTACGATAATGAATTTTCGAACATAACCCTGAATCCGTGACGGGAAAAGGTTGAGTTTTCATACAACATATTGAAAATTCGTTATTTTATACGATCTTTTATTTAACGGAAACATCTATTGATGCCACCCCTTGAGGATACTCACCTACGGTGCATCTAAAAGTACTCGAGCCAAGCGGTACAGACACCTGAAGACTATATATAATAAAAAATTATATTGCAACAAAAGAAGCAGGTATTATTCCCGGATGACAGATTTGGTAAATGAGGTTTTTTGAAAAGAATAAAATTACTTACAACTCTTTTTCTTTGACAATGTATACAGGAACAACCTGTTGAAACCATCACGGAGCTAAACTTTAAGGAAGAAGGGGTACAATACATCGCATTAATACAAAAAAAAGGAGCGTTAAGAGTATTTTATAAATCCAGCCCAGTCATATTCCGGTTTAAAACTTCTCCACTGTCTTTTCTTACCACCACCATGTTTTCCAGACGGATGCCACCCCAGTCCGGCAGGTAAACACCTGGTTCAACTGTAATAACCATCCCTTCTTTAAGTTTTCTACGACTTCGCGGGGAAATCCTGGGTTCCTCATGAACAGCCAGGCCAACTCCATGTCCAAGGGAATGGCTGAAATATTTTCCATAACCAGCCTCTTCTATAACTTTTCTGGCTGCTCTATCCACCTCCCTGCAGGTAACTCCGGCCCGGACAGCATCTATCCCGGTCAGTTGGGCTCTGCGAACCATCTGCAATCGTTCACGGAAAATTGAATCAGGCCTGCCCGCCACAAAGGTTCTGGTCATATCAGAACAATAACCATTTAAAATCAAACCCATATCAATCAGGACAATATCTCCGCTCTTAAGGATTCGTTCTCCAGGTACGGCATGGGGATGAGCACTGTTACCGGTAAAGGCAACAATGGTTGAAAAAGCCGGTTTTTCCGCACCCAGTTCATGCATGGTCAGCTCAATGGCGAGGGCAACCTCTCTTTCACTCATGCCCGGCTCGATGGTGGCATGAATCAGCTCAAAGACCTGTTCGTTTCGTTGAACCGAGTGAAAAACAGCATTAATTTCCTCTTCACTCTTTATCAGCCGCATCTGCCCGACAAGATTGCTGACCGGGGTGAAATCAATTTCCGTGCTGGAAAAATTCTTCTCCCGTTGCATGACAGTGGCGTGGATGGTGTAGTGGCTCTCAAACCCTAATTTTCTGATACCAAGTTCTGGTAATAACCGCTTCAGGGTGGCAGTAAGCCCCTTTGGGTAAAGAAGTATTGTGTAGTCAGGAGATTCGATTGCAGCTTGAAGATTGAAACGGGAATCGGTCAGCAGATATGGCCGTTCCCTGGCCGGAATAAGGAGAAAACCACTGCTTTCTCCAATACCGTGATCTCCGCTGCGATAACCACTCAAATATCTGCGGTTATGCGGATCTGAAACAAGCAGTCCATCAAGTTTTTTGCGGCGTAACTTTTTCTGGAGAATTTTAATCCGGGTTTGCACCTGGTTCATATACTGATACCCATTCTCATCCTGAGCTGTTGGCGATACTGCTCAAGAGTTTGATTATACTGATTGTTAAGTTCCTGTTCAAGACGAACCCATTCCTCCTGAAACTTGGGATGCGTGGTCGGATCAATGTTTGTGCCGTCCCCCTGCCTCCCTGTCTGCCTTGCCATGAGCTGTTCATGCTGCATACTGATCTGTTCTTCCAACTGATTGCGTAACTGTTCACGATGTTTGCCATACTGACCAATCACACGCTCCATTTCCTGACAGAGCGAAGCAATATCACCATCACCGGCAAGTTCAACAAGACCACGACCGGCCAGCCCCGTTCGCTCCTGTCCATCCTGATCACGGGGCAGGAAAATATTACGGAGAAGTCCCTCAACCATTCCCTGCCGCAGAGCTTCCTGTTGTTCTTCAGGTTGAGAGTCATAAATTCCAAAGGGAGATTCGCCGCTGCCGTTAAGAAAATCAGCCGCCATCCGCATGCCTTTTTTTCTTGCCTCATCATGTTCTAATTCGCCATGGCTTGCCTTACCCATTTTTGCGGCACGCTCCATGACCAGTTCCATGGTAGATTTTATTTCGCTCATAACTTTATCCGGTTAATGTTAAACAGGTGTTTTCAAACTCAAAAGTCGTATCTGTTGCTGCAAACATGAGAGACAGTAATATTTTACAAAGTTCACTGACTGTTTTCCAATCTTGATCATCATTCACATTTCTGTCAGGCTGGAAATCATCAGGAATCAGGTAAAAAATCACCCGGCCCCTTTTACTTTGGCATAAAGTATAGTA
>CAZHPX010000074.1:0-6466 GCA_964534785.1 uncultured Desulfobulbaceae bacterium
TTCCCTGGACACCCAGCAGACGCCCGGTGACCTGGTCAGAGATAATCTTCAAAATCAACAGTTTACTATCGGGATGATAGTGCGTCCGGTCGCTTTGAGGGACGATGATGGTGGCTACTTTGTGGCCCGCTTCACGAGCCGGTTCCTCACCCAGACCGGTACGACCGACATTTAAAGGCCCGGCTGGCAGAACAGCCGTTCCGAAAACACCTTTGTAAGCGGTGCGGCGCCCGGCGATATTATCGGCCACCACCCGCCCCTGGCGGTTGGCTGCAGAGGCAAAGGGGGAATAGGTCTTCTTCCCAGTCAGCCGGTGGATCGTTTCCACGCAGTCGCCGCAGGCGTAAATGTATGGGTCACTGGTACGGCAATGTTCGTCAACATAGATGGCACCGGTCTCCCCGATAGTCAGGCCGGTCTCTCTGGCCAGCTTTATGTTGGGACGCACACCGACCGCTACGATTACCATCTCGGCATCATAACCGCCCCGGTCGGTAGCCACCCGGCATACCCGGCCCTGGTCATCGCCCTCCATTCGAAGCACCCGCTCACCAAGCTGAAACTCGATCCCGTACGCCGAAACAAGACGCTCCTCCAACAGTCGCACCAAATCCGGATCAATGACCATGGGCAACACCTGGTCCCTGGATTCAATCACCGTGGTCAGAAGCTTCAGGTTGGCCAGTGCCCCGGCCACTTCCACTCCGATGAAACCCGCACCCACCACCACCGCCTCATTGACTCCCCGCTTTTCAACATACTCTTTGACCGCCAACGCATCACCTGGATTCCGGAATTGGAAAACCCCTTCGGTATCCAGTCCTTCAATCGGGGGAATAATCGGATCAGCCCCAGTCGCAATAACCAACTGGTCGTAATCCAGTTTCGACTCTCGACCGGTTTCCAGGCTTTTAACCAACACTTCCTTTTGGACCCGGTCAACAGCTAAAGCTTCAGTGCGGGTCAGAAATTCAATCCTCCGCTCGCCGCGAAAATAAGCGGCACTTCGTGGGAGTCCATAGCCGGTGCTGAAAAGCTCGTGGAAATGACTGAGGTGATCGTCAATGAAGAAAGGCATTCCGCAGCCCGCATACGAGATATACCGCCCCTTGTCAACCACGGTAATTTCGGCATCGGGAAGCAGGCGCCGCACTCTGGCCGCCACTTTCGGTCCGGCCGCCACACCACCGATAATAAGGATTCGCTGTTTTGCCATCTGCTTATTTTTCCTCCTTCAAAACCCGTATCTCACATTTTCCACATCTCACAGATTCTCCCGGAGTATTTGCTGATTGTACATGTTTCAAGTTCCAGTGAATATTCCAGTTCAGCTCCCAGCCGGTACTGTAGATAAGAGTCCCTGAAACTGAAGCCAACAATATTGAAAAACGAACTTTATTCTGGTAAACCACTTTGACTTTGTTTTCTTTAAGGGTAACTACTCACGGGGTAAGCAGTTACATGACAAACACAGAGAGTGCCGCACATTGAATGCAGGGCAGATTTAGCACATGATTATCAATTAAGCAACTCAAATGTAAGCGGGTCAAGATCACCAATGCCGCCATTATGGGCAAAGTCGATGATCTTGTCGGGTTGAAGGAAAATATTATCATGGGACATTTGATTTCAGCAGGAACCGGGTTGCCAGTGTATCAGATGAAATGCATCGTTCCAGGAAATAATCATCATCCTTACGGATTATAAAGAATAATCTTGACAGGAAGCTGTCAAGCGTATATGATGCGTGTTTTGCGACCTCTATGTTTAGTAGAGGGGGTGCGGTTATATCACAGAACAGGAGTTGTTTGTATGCCTACAATTAATCAGCTTGTCAGAAAGAGGCGGAAGAAAATGACCAAGCGGTCAAATACTCCGGCTTTGCAAAATTGTCCTCAGAGGCGGGGGGTTTGTGTCCGTGTTTACACGACAACTCCCAAGAAGCCTAACTCTGCCCTGCGTAAGGTTGCCAGGGTTCGGTTGACCAACGGGATTGAAGTCACATCTTATATTCCGGGGATAGGTCATAATCTACAGGAGCATTCGGTGGTGCTTATTCATGGTGGTCGTGTCAAGGATCTTCCCGGTGTGCGTTATCATGTGGTTCGCGGGACGCTTGATACTCTTGGTGTCAGCGATCGTAAGCAGGGTCGTTCTAAATATGGAGCCAAGCGGCCTAAATAATAGTTGGCAGCGCTTTTCAGCGTTGGAGAGGATAAGATGCCAAGAAAGAAATTAACAGATAAGCGGGCAGCCTCGCCGGATCCCCGTTATAATTCCGTACTTGTTGCCAAATTTACAAACGGGCTGATGTCGGATGGAAAGAAAGCACTTGCCCGCAGGTTATTTTATGATGCAATGAGTATTGTCGGGGATAAGGTCACCGACGAGGAATCTCTCGCTGTATTTGAGGGAGCCATGGATAATGTCCGGCCCCGGGTTGAGGTGAAGAGCCGCCGGGTTGGTGGTGCTACTTATCAGGTACCTGTTGAGGTCAGGCCTGAGCGGAGAAATGCCCTTGCCATTCGCTGGATCATTGGTTTTGCCAAGAGTCGTTCCGGGCAGTCAATGTCTGAGAAGCTTGCCGCAGAATTGCTTGATGCCTATAATAAACGGGGGGCTTCTGTTAAGAAGAAGGACGATACCCATAAAATGGCAGAGGCGAATAAGGCGTTTGCTCATTATCGCTGGTAGTTTTTTTGTCAGGTTGATAAAATAATAACTTGACATGTTCTCGGGTTTGCTGTAAACAGGACAGCATTTTTTCCAGTTCTCATAAGTGCGGTGGTATAAGAGAAAGAGAGAAAGGATAAGCACTCACCAGCGGCCCATTTTTGCTTATTTATGTCTGCTTACATAACATTAACATGTTGCACAGGCATAACTAAACGAATAGATAAATAGATAGATAAGCGTAGATTTCGAGCGTAGACTTCGAGCGTAGACTCCGTGAAACACTGGTAAACACTTACAGGTCGAAGTTTTCCGTAAATCAACACCTGTGGTGAACGGTTGCGAGAAAGGTAGAGAAGGCGGAAATACAGTGGTTGAACGAGAATCGTTATCAAAGCTGCGCAACATCGGGATTATGGCCCATATTGATGCAGGTAAGACAACAACCTCTGAGAGGATTCTTTATTATACCGGTCGTTCTCATAAGATTGGCGAAGTTCATGAAGGTACCGCTGTCATGGACTGGATGGAGCAGGAGCAGGAGCGGGGAATCACCATAACTGCTGCGGCGACAACGTGTCGCTGGCAGGGCTATAAGATAAATATTATTGATACACCAGGGCATGTTGATTTCACCGTGGAGGTGGAGCGGTGCCTGAGGGTATTGGATGGTGTGGTTGCCGTCTTTTGTGCAGTCGGCGGGGTTGAACCCCAGTCGGAAACGGTATGGCATCAGGCAGATCATTATCGGATTCCACGGATTGCTTTTGTTAATAAGATGGACAGGGTGGGAGCTGATTTCCCCAGATGTGTTGCCGAGATTGAAGACAGGCTCGGCGCAAACCCTGTAGCAGTAACGCTGCCAGTTGGCAGTGAGGATTCCTTTTCAGGGGTTATTGATCTCGTTAAAGAGAAGATGCTTTGCTTTGACGGGTCATCATCTGGTTTGAAGGTTACTGAAAAGGCAATTCCCGACGATTTAATTGACAAATCAGCGGCCGCCCGTATGGCTCTCCTCGAGAAGTTGGCCGACTTCGATGAGGGGGTCATGGAAAAATACTTGGAAGATAAAGAGATTGCTCCCGGTGAAGTATACGAGGCTTTGCGTAAAGCAACGCTCTCAATGGAGCTGGTACCCGTTCTCTGCGGTTCTGCCTTTAAGAATAAAGGTGTACAGCCGTTGTTGGATGCTGTTTGCAGGTATCTCCCTTCGCCCGTTGATGTTCCCCCGGTTGTGGGGATGGATAAGGACGGTGAGCCGCTTATCCGTAAGCCTGAGAGGAGTGAAAGGTTCTGTGGTCTTATTTTTAAGCTGCAGGCTGATCCGTTTGTCGGTAACCTTGCCTTTGTTCGCATTTATGCGGGTGAGCTTAAGGTTGGCGACAAGGTGTTTAATCCGCTTAAACGGAAACAGGAAAAGATCTCAAAACTTATAAAGCTTCACGCAGATAAGCGCGAAGAGATCAATGTGATTGGCCCTGGTGACATTGGAGCCATTGTCGGACTTAAGTTCACCACGACCGGGGATACCTTGTGTCAGGCTGGCGATCATATTGTTCTTGAGAAGATGGAGTTTCCTGAACCGGTTATTGGTATTGCCATTGAGGCC
This sequence comes from uncultured Desulfobulbaceae bacterium, assembly GCA_964534785.1. Taxonomy (GTDB): domain Bacteria; phylum Desulfobacterota; class Desulfobulbia; order Desulfobulbales; family Desulfobulbaceae; genus DRLX01. The sequence goes on from CAZHPX010000074.1 coordinate 4,283, forward strand.
AGGACCAGAGCGGATGAGGGGAAGCTCGCCACGAGTCTTGAGAAAATAGTCAGGGAAGACCCCAGCTTCAGGGTATCAGTTGATCCTGATACCGGGCAGACCATTATCAGCGGTATGGGGGAACTTCACCTTGAGGTTATTGTTGACCGGTTGACCAGGGAGTTTAATGTCCAGGCCAATGTCGGTCAGCCGCAGGTCGCTTATCGGGAAACTCTGGCGAAAACTGCAAGGGGCGAGGGGCGGTTTGAGTCACTTGGTGCCGGCAGGGAACAGTATGGTCATGTAGAACTTGAACTTGTGCCGGCCAAACGGGGTGCAGGGATAACCATTGAGAGTCTGCTCAAAGATGATGATATCCCCGGGGAGTTCCTTGCTGCCATTGAAAAAGGTATTCGTGATAGTCTGGATTCAGGGCCTTTGATTGGCTATCCGGTTCTTGATGTTCTCGTCTGTCTGACAGGTGGTTCATACAGTGAGGAAAGTTCAACCGAGATGGCTTTCGGGGTTGCCGCAACCATGGCGTGCCGACAGGCAGCAGCAGCAGGGGAACCGGTGATTCTGGAGCCGATGATGCTCCTTGATGTGCTTACACCGGATGACTATCTTGGTGAAGTTATAAATAATTTGAACCGCAAGCGAGCCCATCTTCTGGGTGTGGAAAGTGAGCGGGGGGTGCAGGTTGTTCGGGCTATGGCTCCTCTCTCCGGACTGTTCGGGTATTCGACGGATTTGAGGTCAGCTACTCAAGGGCGGGCTACCTTTACCATGCAGTTTGCTGAGTTTGCTGAGGTGCCGGCTAAAGAGGCCGGGGAGATAGTTCGCAAAATTCGCGGATCTTGAGTTGAGAAAAAGATCTGGATAGTAATATTTTTTTATGTTCCTGTCGCAGGCTGTTTCTGTTTAGGAAAAGTAATGATGAGCGTAAGTGCCATTTGGCTTTGCCAGTGGTATTTTTAAACGATCAACCATTTAGTTCTATGTGAGGAACGCTGATGGCAAAGGAAAAGTTTGAACGGACAAAGCCGCATGTAAATGTTGGCACAATCGGCCATATTGATCATGGCAAAACCACATTGACGGCTGCAATTAGCCGGGTACTCTCTACCAAGGGACAGGCTGAATTTATTGATTTCAGTGATATTGACAAGGCCCCGGAAGAAAAAGAGAGGGGCATTACCATTGCCACAGCCCATGTGGAGTATGAAACCGAAAAAAGGCATTATGCCCATGTGGATTGCCCCGGCCATGCTGATTATATTAAAAATATGATCACTGGAGCTGCCCAGATGGATGGTGCCATTCTGGTTGTCGGTGCCGATGACGGGCCCATGCCCCAGACCCGTGAGCATATCCTCCTTGCCCGCCAGGTTGGTGTCCCTGCCATGGTTGTTTTTCTTAACAAATGTGACATGGTTGATGATGATGAACTCATCGAACTGGTTGAGATGGAACTAAGAGAGCTGCTTGACAAGTATGACTTTCCCGGTGATGATACCCCGATTGTCCATGGTTCTGCTCTCCAGGCCCTGGAGAACCCGGAAGACGAAGCCAAAGCCAAATGTATCTGGGATTTGATGGATGCGGTTGACACCTGGATACCGGAACCTGAGCGAGATATTGACAGGCCGTTTCTGATGCCGGTTGAGGATGTTTTTTCCATCTCCGGTCGTGGTACGGTTGCCACTGGTCGGGTCGAGCGGGGCATTATCAATGTTGGTGATGAGATAGAAATTGTTGGTATTCGTGATACCGAGAAGACCATCATCACCGGAGTTGAGATGTTTCGCAAGATTCTTGATCAGGGTCAGGCCGGTGACAATATAGGTGCTCTTCTTCGTGGTACCAAGCGGGAGAATATTATTCGTGGTCAGGTACTTGCTGCCCCCGGTTCCATCAAGCCTTATAAGAAATTCAAGGCTGAGGCCTATATTCTGACCAAGGAGGAGGGTGGTCGTCATACCCCGTTTTTTAATGGTTATCGCCCTCAGTTTTATTTTCGGACTACTGATGTCACCGGTATTGTTACCCTTGAGGATGGTGTCGAGATGGTAATGCCAGGTGATAATATTCATATCATCGGTGAATTGATTACTCCGATTGCCATGGAAGAAGGTCTTCGTTTTGCCATCCGTGAAGGTGGCCGGACTGTTGGTGCCGGCGTTATCAGTGAAATTATAGAGTAAA
>CAZHPX010000075.1:0-6397 GCA_964534785.1 uncultured Desulfobulbaceae bacterium
TTTGTCATTTACTTCGATATTCGATATTTATCAGGAACAATTCTCACAGAAACTTCGCCGTTTCACTGCCGCCGTTTCACTGCTGATTTTCCGATACATCCAGCCTGCTTGTACGAACAGGTAGCGTAGACTCCACGGGGCACTGGTAAACGCTTACAGCTCAGAGGTTACGGTAAGTCTGGAGCTGCCCAGATGAACGATTACAATTATACTATACTATCTGCACTTTGCAAATAGTATTTTCAAAACTCTTTACTTAAGGGAATAACAGGCTGACATCTTTCCCTTTTTTAGTATGTTTTATGCCGAGTTCATACCATAATCGCATATAAAGTCTCGATGCACAGCAATTCGGCTTTATTCATGATAGCAGAAAGTTCTGCCAATGAGCGATTGGCTGCTGGCCTGGAAGCACCATGAACCAGGGTGCAGTATGCATTTGTTCATAGATATTTCTTATCCTGATCTCGGATGACATATTTTGCAAAGGCATCGCTGAAGGTTCCGTTGACAAGAGAGCATCGTAAGCGAAGCATGCCGTTACCGTGTGGTTTAAGCCACCAGTCTCTGGTGAACGGTTACAGAACTGCCATAATACCAGGAAAATCTTTGCTGAGGATGGTCAAATTTGGGTTATCAAAACACCTCTTTGCTGGTCAATTTCAGGTTAGCATAACCATTTTCAAGGTATCCGAAAGTTAAAATAATCTTGTAAAAGGTTTCCCCCTGCCCTGCGGCAAAACAGGTCGTCTATAAATCTGCGGAAAGCCTTCTTCTGTTCCGGTGGAACCAGGAATCCGGGCAGGGAGTGATTTTTCACCATGGGGAGGGTTTTCCCGGCAAGCATATCCAGGAGATTGCCGCTGACCCCGTTTTGATCAAGATGTTCAATCATCTGGCAGATAGAGAGATTCACGGTGAGGAAAAACGAAGACATATCTGCTGCACCTCCGGTTTTACATGTATGTCGGGAAAGCATGGCCCGACAGGCAAAAGGACGCTGTTCATATACGAGGCAATGTTTATTGCCGGCAAGAAGCGGACAGGTTCCGGGGGCGTGTTCACCATGCTCAAGGGGCGGTTCCTGATGATTCAGACAGTATGCGGCAATGGTGTTTGTGGTCAGAGAAGGGATGAAGTGATTTTGTTCAGAGGCCAGAACAAGGCGGGACATGATTTCCTTGCTGCTGAATAGTTCATGACTCCGCAGATACTCCATTTCCAGACTGGTCAGGGTGACATTGACCGAGCAGCAGGCTGCACATCCTGCCCTGCAGGCTACAGGAAATTTCCGGGCAAATTCATCATAAAAGTCATAGATACTTTGCAGAGCTTCAAACATGCGATCATATAATTTACAGAATAGTTCTGACTGCCGCATTGGCAATGGCGACAAATTTTGCAGGCAAAGTACCCATCAAAATAATCATAACCACAAGAATCACTCCTGTACCCTTAATCAGAGAATTAACATGCAACGCTTCATCCTGTTCATGATCAGGTTCAGTGGTGTAGGCTGCTCTTACCACCGATAGATAATAGTAAATTGCTATGGCCGTATTAAGGGCGGCGAGGATAACAAGAACCAGATGACCAAGCTGCATGGCACCTGTAAGGAGCATAAACTTACCCATGAAACCTACAAACGGCGGTATACCGGCAAGGGCAAAAAGACTTATTGCCAGAACAAAAGCCAGAACCGGTTCTCTTTTATAAAGTCCATTGAGGTCATTGATTTCAAGATTTTCACCGTGCTTTGAGACATTGGCAATTACCAGGAAGCAGGCCAGATTCATAAGCACATAGCCGGTTATATAATAAATGGCCATGGAGTAACCACTTATATCCATGGTGAGCAGACCAATAAGGATAAACCCGCCATGGGCGATACTGGAATAACCCAACATTCGCTTGATATCAGTCTGAACCAGAGCACATAAATTACCATAAAACATCGAGCATAAAGCAAGGACGATGAACACATTCACAAGGAATTCAGGGTTGCCGGTGGGCAGAGTCATAAAACGAATCAACAACGCCACGGCAGCAAGTTTTGGGATAGTGGCAATAAATCCGGTGGTTTCGTTGGAGGCACCCTGATAAATATCGGGGACCCAGAAATGCATGGGGAACACAGCCAGCTTATAGAGAAAACCGGCAAGCACCATCAAAACAGCAACCATAACCACCGGTTGCGATGAAACCATTTCCAGGGCCGGGACAATATCTTTAAGATAAGTTGAACCGGTAAGACCAAAGAGATAACTCATGCCAAAGAGCATGAATCCTGTCGCCATCACTCCGAAGATAATATATTTTATTCCGGCTTCCATCTGAACCCGTACTCCGGTACTGTCATCCCGCATGGGAACCATCAGGTACAGGGCAAATGAAGACAGTTCAATGGCGACAAACAAAGTAATCAGCTCAACCGCACTGACCATCATCATCGCCCCAAGCCCACTCAAAAACAGAAACATATAATATTCCGGCCGGATAGACAACTCAATACCTTTAAGGTTCTGTCCGAATATGGTCACCACACATATGGAAAACGCTATCAGCAGCTTAAATAGCTGGGAGTACTGATCAATCTCATAACTGCCATAAAACAGAGTTGCCTCCTGACCGTACGAAAAAAGAGCCGAGAGAAAAATAATTACGCCAAAAAGGCCGGCTCCATTTTTAATCAGACCGGCATCCAGCGATTTACTGAGACTTAAAGCAAAAAACGATAACGCTCCAAGAGTGAGTGCCAATTCGGGCAGAATAACCATAATGTTCCTTTATTTTTCGTACCTTTAAAAAACAGTCAATTCATCATTACTACGACTTCTCTCGCCTGCTGCCAGTCATGGAGATTATCAAGAAGACTGAGCACGGAGACATGAATCATGTCCAGAAACGGTTGCGGGCCAAGACCTATCCAGAAAACAAAAACAAGAAACGGTGAGAGGACAACAATCTCCCGAATGTTCAAGTCTTTAAGGTGAGACTGATCAGGATTGTTCTCAGTTCCATAAACCAGTTTCTGCAACATCCGCAGCATATAGGCGGCGGCAAGAACAGCACCGATAATAGAAGCCAGAGCAAGGGTGGTGTTAAACTCAAATGCCCCGGCTATAATCAGAAATTCCCCTATAAAGGAATTTGTCCCGGGGAAACCAAATGAAGACAGGGCAAAAACCACCAGAAACGAAGCCAGCCAGGGCATGTGTTTACCACACCCCTGAGCAACAGAAAGCTCCCGGCTATGGGTTCGTTCATAAATCATGCCCACACAGAGAAAGAGAGCACCAGTGGTGATGCCATGGTTTATCATCTGAATAATGGCCCCTTCCACCCCTTTCTGATTAAGAACAAAAATACCAAGGGTCACAAATCCCATATGCCCGACCGATGAATATGCGATCAGTTTTTTCATGTCCTGCTGGGCAAGAGCGACCAGGCCCCCATAAATAATACCGGCAATGGACAGCCAGAGGATATATGGTGCGAGAAGAAAAGTTGCCTCCGGAGTGATGGGCAGACAGAAGCGAAGCATACCATAAGTTCCCATTTTCAGAAGCACCGAGGCCAGGATCACCGAGCCTGCGGTGGGAGCTTCAACATGGGCGGCCGGCAGCCAGGTATGAAAGGGAAACATTGGCACTTTTATGGCAAAAGCGAGAAAAAAAGCAAGAAAAATCAGGACCTGAAAGGTAGTGGAATAATCCTGCCACATCATATCCGGAATAAAGAAACTGCCGTTTTCAATGTAGAGGGCAATAATTGCCACCAGGAGAAGGACGGAGCCTGCCAGGGTGTAAAGGAAAAACTTAATCGATGCATACACCTTGCGAGGCCCGCCCCAGACAGCAATCAACAAGTACATGGGGATGAGCATGAACTCCCAGAATATAAAAAAAAGAATAAAGTCAAGGGCCATGAACACGCCAAGCATGGCAGTTTCCATGAGCAGCAGGCAGAACATGAAAGCGGTTACCCTGGTCTTGATATATTTCCAGGATGCCAGCACACAAAGAGGCATGAGAATCAAGGTCAGAATCACCAGAAGAATGGAAATTCCATCCACGCCAACTATATAGTTGATATTTAACTGAGGTATCCAGGTATATAACTCCGCAAATTGAAATTTATCGGTGGAATTATCAAAACCGTAGATCAAGGGGATTGAAAACAAGGCGGTAATGGTGGTAACCGTCATTGTCCATATTCGGGCAAAGGACTCACTCCGGAAGACGAACAACACTATCGCTCCGGCAAGCGGAAAGAAAATAAGAAAACTTAAAAGGGGAAATCCTTCATTAATAAGCAAACTCTCCATCTACAACCCCTTGCTGAATTTAACCGGCAGGAAACCGTCCTGTTACTTATCTCCTGACACCTGAACTTATACGAAGATATAAGCAAACAGAGCAACAATCATAATTGATACCGCATAAAACACGGTTACTTGAATCTGGCCGCTTTGCATAAGCCGCACCCTCCCTCCCAGTCCGTGTACAAATTTAGCAATTCCATCCACCAACCCATCAATACCATGCCAGTCAAACCAGCTCCAGAACCTGGCGGTTACCATAAGACATCTCAAACCAACAACCCGGTACGCCTCGCCCCAGGCATTATCCAACCACTGAACCGGATTTTTAACAAACCACAGAAATACCCTGGCAGCCTGTCGATAAAACCAGTCAATATCAAGACAAATCATATCCCTTGGCTGGATATATCTTTTCAACCAGAAAAATGCCAGGGCGGCAAACCCCATGAGCTGAAGAGTTTTCACAAGATGATAGCTGGTAAACGGTGTGTAATCAACGTGATATGGCAAAAGGCCATAGAGGAACCCGGGCATGCAGCCAACCAGTACACACAATATGCCCCCCATACCCATGGCTGCCATCATGTTCCAGGGAGGATCTTCAGCCCGCTCCCAGGTTTCGCGGCTGCAGTTATTCGTCCCGAAAAAAAGAAAATACGGCAGTTTCAGACCATTATAAATAAATGTGCCGGTGGCAGCCAACATCAGCAACCAGACCGCCCAGTAAGCATGGGCTTCAAAACCGGCATAAATAATCATACCCTTGGAAACATAGGCGGCAAAAAACGGAGCCGCCGAGATGGACAGACAACCGACAAGGGTAAAGAAAAATGTTGCCGGCATTTTTTTATATAAGCCACCCAGTTCGGTAAACTTTGTTTTGCCGGTCATATAGAGAACCGAACCGGCTCCCATAAAAAGCAGACCTTTATAGAGGATATGGACAACCGCATGGGCACTGGCACCGTTAATAGCCATTTCCGTACCGATACCGACAGCAGCAACCATGTAACCCACCTGGGATACTATCGACCAGGCCAGCAACTTGCGTATATCATTTTCTAAAATCGCATAAATGACCCCGTACAGAGCCATAATAACTCCAAGGATAATAAGAATATCCATACCGGCACAGGAACGGGCCAAAGTATAAACCGCTGTCTTGGTGGTAAAGGCACACATGAACACCGCACCATTAAACGAGGCTTCACTGTAGGCATCCGGCAGCCATGAGTGAAGTGGCACAACTGCCGCATTTAAAGCAAAACCAGCCATGATCAGCCAGGTATACAACTCAGGGTTCTTGACATCCATGAGATTAAAACTAATATCACCGACAGCCTGATACCTTAATATGATTCCGGCAAGGAGAATTACTCCGCCGATGGTGTGGATAAGCAGGTAACGATAACCGACCGCAAGGGATTGCGGCCTCCGGCGGGCCCAGACAAGGAAAACCGAAGCAAAAGCCATCATCTCCCAGAAGAGGAAAACAGTAAGATAGTCGCCGGCATAGATGACTCCCAAAGCCCCGGCCACATAAAACCAGGCTGCCATCTGTTCCCCAGCCCTGTTAACATGCAACCCGTACAAAGTAGCAATCACTGCCATCAACGCCATAATACCGGCAAAAACCGTTGCCAGCTTATCGACCCGACCGAAAACCAGTTGCCATTCCATAAATTGAAACAACCCGGACTCACCAACTATAAAACTGTTGGAAACAACTGCAGCAAGTGCCAGCATCGGGACAACAAACAGATATGGCCCGCGCAGCGGACCCCGAATAAATGGGATGAGCAACGCCCCGATAATCATGATCAATGAGGGATGAATAAAGCTGGCAGACATGCTTGTTCCTCGTTTAAATCCTTAAAACGGACATAATATCCGCAACTAAAAAATATTATATATAGATGGTGTAATGTTACAAATCACAAGCTGACTTCAAAGCCTGTAGTTGTAAATATTCGGCAGCACTCCTTCTTAAAGGCGATCAGGACGCCCAGCATACCTGATATGTATAGCTGATCGGCCTGCTTACCTCCATAAGAAGCACTGCCAAACATTTAC
>CAZHPX010000076.1:0-6338 GCA_964534785.1 uncultured Desulfobulbaceae bacterium
CCGCTCTGCGGTATAACGTATTTCATGGTACTCTGCACCTGCCAATTCAGGTGTATGGTTAAAAGTGTGCAGATCCGCATAAGCATGTAACACCGCAGGGGAGATGTTACGAGCACACAATTGAGCATCAATTCATTTGCGACGCACTATAATCAGGGAAAAGTAAGTGATTGCAGATGATTTATTTATTAAGGTATAACATTAGAATGGAGAATAATATATGAATAATAAAAGAAAAATCAGGTTGTTCTTTCTGATTATTATTTCTCTATGGGCAGGAGTAATTGTCTATCAGGGAATATTTGGTGGAGGTTTTGGCTGAAGGGTTATCTCGATTGTGCCGTTCGGCACAACTCAGTGTCCTGTACCGGAGCAACTCAGCCAACCATAAAAATCTGGTGTGTTGTTAAGATACCATTTTTTAAGGCAGGCATTGTAACACGGTATTTATTTGCCTGGATAGGAGAAGTTCAGGTTAGATGTACTTATCAGGAGCAGAAATAGTTATGTTATCAACCGTTTTAGAATATCTTGAAGAAAGTCGTTCCTGTCCCCATTGTCATACAGGGTTGACACTCTGTCATGCACCGCCCATTCATGTGGGGGATGGTCTCGGCTGGGGTTCAGAATACCTTTTTATTTGTCTTAACAATGAATGCTCTCTTTTTGCCAATGGCTGGGAGCATATTGAGAACCAGTATGGTCATGTTGGCTCGTACCGTCATATGGAAATTCCAGGGGGTACGGAAACCTATAATATGATGGTGGCCGGGCAGGGAGCTTTCACCGGTTCTATTGTAGATGTTGATGAAATAAAAAAGAAAAATAAACGCTATCAGCAGGAAAAAGAAGCAGTTGCTGCACTGGGATCCTGTGTGGATAAAGAAAATATTGAGCCGGTTCTTTATCTCTTGTTAGATGAAGCAGCCAATATTAAAGAACGGAAACGAGCTGCAGGTTTGCTTAAAAGTTTTAATAACCTTGATTGTGTTGAACCATTGCGGAGTCATACTTACAGAAACACCGGGCTTGAGCAGGAAATAAATATGGCAATAATTGCCTTGTTAAATAGAAATTTTAAAAAAGAATGCATTTTTTGTGCAGAATTAATCAAGGCCCGGGCAACGGTATGTAAACATTGCCGGAAAGAGCTTGCTTGATCAGGTAACAGGGGACAGGCTCCTTGCCGCCTTTGGCGGTGGGGGAAATTTTCTGTTTCCATCGCCTGTTGTCGGGATTATTGTTAAATTTATGCTTGCGAAAGGTGTGGATAAGTGTTATAATTATGTCCTTGTTTTTTATATGGTGGGCGTAGCTCAGCTGGTGGTAGCACCGGGTTGTGGCCTCGGAGGTCGTGGGTTCAAGTCCCATCGCTCACCCCATGAATGACAATACAAAAAAGCGTTTCAGGTATATTTCCTGGAACGCTTTTTGTTCTTGCCGGCACAGTTTTTTTATGTATCCTGCCCTATTGCCTTAAGAGTATTCAAGTAAATTCGTTCTGCAAGATGGTTAATGATGGCAGATATTGCTTCATCTTCAGCGGCCAGACCTCTTCTCGTTGAACGGAAATTTTCAGTCCAGAGTTCCTTCGGTACCTCCCATAGCAACTTGCCGGTTTTTAAATCTTTAAGTACATAACGAACTGTTAATCTGACTCTGACATCGGTGGTGACTGTGTTTTCATCCCAGGCGATACTCGGTAACTCCATGGAAATAATTGCACCGGCTAAAATCAGGTCTGCATGGGCCTTGTTCCGAGTTATGGTGATGGCTTCGGATTGTTGAAATTTATGTGTCAATGCCTTGTATAATGTAAGATCAATACCAAGTTTGCTGGTTCTGTTTTGCCATTGAGGCATATATAATGTCTTTTCCTCTCCTTCGTATATGGCAACGGCCGGGAAATGATATCCACACCCGCCGGTGACCAGCAAGAGTATAGTGAGCAGGATCAGTTTGGTTATGTATTTTTTCAAAAGGTATGCTCCGGCAAATAATTTTGAGTTAGGGGGTAAAGAGGACAGCAGGTGAAACCAAAATGTTGAAATCTGTAACTCCCGCATCAAGTAAAAATAACTTATACAATCTTATTTTCACCTGCTGCCTCAGGAGCCAATATTTACACGACAATGTTAACAAGTTTTCCTTTTACGACAATAACTTTTTTGATTGCTCTGTTTTTTATGAACTGCCCGACCCGTTCGTCGGTTAATACCATTTCCTCAAGTTGTTCGTTAGTAATTTCGGTTGATACGCATAGACGGGAACGAACCTTGCCGTTTATCTGAACAACAATGGTAAGTTCGTCTTCTTTTGCGATATCATGGGAAAACTTTGGCCAGGCCATTTTTTCAATTTCTGTTTCGTGTCCTGATATTTCCCACATCTCCGCACAGAAATGAGGTACCATGGGATAGAGGAGGAGCAGGATGGATTCGAGAGCAGTTTTCATGAGAGCTGGTTCAATGTTTTTTTCTTTGTCTTCGCTTAAGCTCCCTGCCAGGTTTGCCAGTTCCATGACTGCTGAAATTGCGGTGTTAAAGTGGAAATTATTCTCAATTGATTCCGTAACTTTTTTTATGGTTTGATGGGTTTTACGCTCAAGATCACGGTTTTTTTTGTTTGTTTGTTGCCTTTTATCAGGAGAAAAAACAGCTCCTGATCGGCGGTTATGGTCAAAACAATTAATATGTTTACAGACAAGCCGGTATACTCTGTTAAGAAAGCGGGAGGCACCGTCAACGCCCTGGGGATTCCACTCCAGATCCCGCTCGGGGGGGGCGGCAAACAGGGAAAATAATCTGGTGGTATCTGCTCCATACTGCTTGATCAGGTCGCCGGGGTCAACCACATTACCTTTTGATTTCGACATCTTGCTGCCATCTTTAGTTACCATCCCCTGGGTCAGCAGGTTGGTAAATGGTTCGCTGATATCAAGATAACCGAGATCACGGAGAACCCTGGTGAAAAATCTGGAGTAGAGCAGGTGGAGGATGGCATGTTCAACTCCGCCGATGTATTGGTCAACCGGCAGCCAGTATAGAGCTTTTTTCCGGTCAAGAGGGGCTTTTTCATTTTCTGGGCTTGTGTATCTGGCAAAATACCATGATGACTCCACAAAGGTGTCCATGGTGTCGGTTTCCCGTCTGGCATTGCCATTGCATTTTGGACATTGACAGGTGGTAATAAAATCATCCTGTTGATGAAGAGGGGTACAGGTTCCATCTGTACTGTCGGTGCCGGGGAGCTGTATCGGCAACTGATCAACCGGCACCGGCATCATGCCGCATTTATCGCAGTAGATAACAGGGATGGGAGTTCCCCAGTAGCGTTGTCTTGAAATGCCCCAGTCCCGGAGGCGGTAGGTTATATGTGCTTTCCCGAAACCGTGCTTGTCTGCATGGGTTATGATTGCATCTTTGCCACGGTTGGACTCCATGCCGCTGAATTCTCCGGAATCTGCCAGTCTGCCGCTCCCGTCATAGGCAGTTGCCATGGTGTCGTCCTGTAACTCCTTGCCGTCTGGTTGAATTACTGGTCGGATGGGCAGCTTATATTTAATGGCAAACTCAAAATCCCGCTGGTCATGGGCAGGGACAGCCATAACCGCTCCGGTTCCATACTCCATCAAAACAAAGTTTGCCACATAGACAGGTATCCGTTCACCATTGAACGGATTAAGACAGTATCTTCCGGTAAAGATTCCCTTTTTGTCAACTTCCTGACCGGTGGTTGCTCTTTGTTTGTCTATTATGGTCTGTTTGATAAATGTTCGCACTTCTTCAGCCTGTTTCCGGTCGGTTATAAGGGTATCAATCAGGGGATGTTCAACCGCAAGAGACATGAATGTAACCCCAAAGATGGTGTCGGCTCTGGTGGTGAAAATTCTGATTTTTTCTTCGCTGTCCTCAACCGGAAAATCACAGATCAGTCCTTTGCTTTTTCCTATCCAGTTGCGTTGCATGGTAACTACTTTTTCCGGCCACCCCGGCAGATTGTCAAGGTCATGAAGAAGCTCTTCAGCATAGTCTGTAATTTTGAAAAACCAGCCATGCATGGTGCGGGGCATAACTGCCTGCTCACATCGCCAGCAGGCACCATCTATGACCTGTTCTCTTGCCAGAACGGTTTTACAGTCCTGACACCAGTTGACGGTGGTCTCTTTTCGGTAAGCCAGTCCTTTTTCAAGCATTTCCAGGAAAATCTGTTGTTCCCACCGGTAATATTCCGGGGTACAGGTTGCAAATTCTCTATCCCAGTCGTAACTCAACCCCATGGCTTTCAACTGCTTACGCATATGGTCAATATTGTCGTGGGTCCATGCGGCAGGGTGGGTATTTCTTCTCATGGCCGCATTTTCAGCCGGCAGACCGAAGGCATCCCAGCCCATGGGGTGGAGAACATTGTAGCCCTGCATCCGCTTGTAACGGGCAATGACATCGCCGATGGAGTAGTTACGGACATGACCCATGTGGATATGACCGGAAGGGTAGGGGAACATCTCCAGGACAAAGTATTTTTCTTTGTCCTGATTTTCCCGGGCTTTATAATCTTTTTTATTTGCCCAGATTTCCTGCCACTTATTTTCAATTGTTTTAAAGTCGTATCTTTTGTCTATGTTTATGTCCATGTTCATTATCATGTTAGTTACAGGTTACAGGTTACAGGTTAAATTGAGTTTTTTTCTGTCCCCTGTCCCCTGTACCCTGTCCCCTGATCACCTGTATTCATGGGAATCTGGATAGGGGTATAATTTTCAAACTTGGTGTATTCTGCCAGGAAAGTCAACCTGACTGTGCCGGTCGGGCCGTTTCGTTGTTTGCCGACAATAATCTCGGCAAGCCCTTTATTGGGATTGTCTTCAGCTTTATTATATACTTCATCCCGATAAATAAAAACTATAACATCTGCGTCTTGTTCTATGGCTCCGGATTCACGAAGGTCAGAGAGCATTGGCCTCTTGTCAGGTCGTGATTCCAGAGAGCGGTTCAGTTGAGAAAGAGCGATCACCGGCACATCAAGCTCTTTGGCCATGGCTTTGAGAGAACGGGAAATCTCGGAAATCTCCTGGACCCTGTTCTCTGATCGGACTCTTCCCTGCATGAGCTGTAAATAATCGACAACAACCATGCCGATATCATGCTCGGATTTAAGCCTTCTCGCTTTGGCCCGCATCTCCAGAACAGTGATGCCGGCGGTGTCGTCAATGTGGATAGGTGATGCAGATAACATGCCGGTGGCTCTGGTAAGTTTTGGCCAGTCGGAGTCAATCAGTCTGCCGGTTCTTATTCGCTGGGAATCAATCTGGCCGACGGAACATAGCATTCGTATGGCAAGCTGCTCCATGGACATTTCAAGGCTGAATATCGCCACCGGGATTTTTTCCACAATAGCGGCATGCTGGACCATGTTCATGGCCAGGGCGGTTTTCCCCATGGATGGGCGGCCGGCAAGAATTATCAGATCGGAGGGTTGGAGACCAGCGGTTATTTTGTCAAATTGCTCATAGCCGGTCGCAATTCCGGTGATATGTTCCTTACGGTCAAAGAGACGGGTAATCCGGTCAAAAGCCTCGGGGACAATGATGGACATCGGCTGAAAACCCTGATTTTTCTTTGACTGGGCAATATCAAAAATAGTTTTTTCCGCTTTATCAACGAGAATATCTATATCGTCCTGGGCCTCATAGCAGTTGGCGGCGACTTCAGAGGCAGCTTTGATAAGTTGACGGAGGATGGATTTCTTGCGGATTATTTCCGCATGATGGACAAGAGTTCCGGCAAAGGGGATAATATCTGTCAGGGAGGCGAGATAGGCTGCCCCTCCGATTTCATTTAATTTATTCTTTTCCTGGAGAAGATTTTTGACTGTAAGCAGGTCATGGGGTTCCCCTTTTTCGAAAAGATCCAACATGACCTGGTAAATGGTCTTGTTGCCATTTCTGTAAAAATCTTCAGGAGAGAGAATCTCAGCAACACTAATGAGTGATTTATCCTGAAGGAGAATGGTGCCAAGAAGAGATTGCTCAGCCTCTATGTTCTGGGGGGGGGTTATCCCCGGGGAGGAATTTTGAAACATGGGGGGATCCGGCACTCATCGTTTATTAAAAGTTTCCGGCACTCACCTGCTTATTAAACATTAACTTTTGACAGTGAGTGCCGGATCATAGTCAGCCGGGATATCCGCATCCTGAGAAGTATCTAATTTATGTTCTTCAGTTTTTACATCGCCTTCAGGAACAACAAGAACACTCAAGGCTGCACTCATCTGGTAACCTGCCTTGACGCTGACTTTTGTTTCGCCGATGTTTTTAATTGGATCGGCAAGCAGGATGG
>CAZHPX010000077.1:0-6295 GCA_964534785.1 uncultured Desulfobulbaceae bacterium
GAAAAACTTTTACAGATAAGAATGGCTCTCAGAGCAAAGGGCATTTCATTCACCAAAGAAGTTATTTATCCTATTATTTATGTTTTGACAAGAGGAAATCTATTGTATGGGAACAACTTTACACGCATTAGTTCAGGATAACGAGGAAAAACTGAAGGAGCTGGAAAAAAAAATGGGCTATCGGTTCAAGGATATCAAGTTGTTACTGATAGCCTTGATTCATAGTTCCTTTGCATTTGAGCAATTAGACTGCAACACAGATAACGAGATTCAGGAGTTTCTTGGCGATGCTGTTCTGGATTTGACAGTTGGTCATCTTCTTTTTGTTCGTTTTCCAAAAATGCGGGAGGGCAAATTGACCAGAATTCGCTCGGCTCTGGTCAATGAAACCGGTTTGAGCAAAATGGCAAGGAACCTGGATTTAGGGCAGTACCTGTTGCTTGGCAAAGGGGAGGAGGCAACATCAGGCCGGAATAAATCATCTATTCTTTCCTGTGCGTATGAGGCAATAGTCGGGGGATTGTTTATTGATGGCGGTTATGAGGTCGCCCAGGATTTTGTCCATCGATTTTTTTCTCCCTTAGTGGATGAGCGGCAAAAATCTCTGGCCCTGATAGACGGGAAAAGTTCTCTCCAGGAGATTCTTCAGGAACGATATAATGAAGGGCCGCAATATGTATTGGACTCGGAGGATGGCCAGCCACATGCCCGTATTTTTTCAGTATCTGTTTATTTTCATGGCAAGGTTCTGGGTACTGGCAGAGCTTCCAGTAAAAAAGAAGCTGAGCAGCAGGCTGCTGCCGCCGCCTTGAAAAGTTTTTTTTAAAACCTGTAATTTCCCGGCGGTCTTGTCCTGGTGTAAGGATTGCCTGCATTACAATGCAGTGGTTTTGATAGTTCTCATAGCATAAGCCGAATATTTACCACCAACCACCCCACTCCCTCCTCAAAAAATAAATCTGCCAACCGAAACTTAAAATGCTCAGTATAAACAACTTTTCTCTTCAGTATGGAAGTAAACATATATTTCGTAATGTCTCTGCCCAGGTTCATAGTGGTGAGAGGATCGGTCTGATTGGGGTGAACGGTGCCGGTAAATCCACTCTTTTAAAAATCATGTCCGGGGATCTGGAAACCGACGGGGGGGTGGTCAGCCGGGCATCCTGGTTTACGGTTGCCTATCTTCCCCAGGAAATTACCATGGATTTGACCGACTCTACTCTCTACGAGGAGGCTGAGTCGGCTTTTGATGATATTATCGCCTGTCAGCAGGAGATGGAGGAAATCGGTAATCAGCTTGCAAATCTTGGTCAGGACGATGCAGCCGTGTATGGGTTGCTGGAGCGACAGGGAGAACTGCAACATCTTCTCGAAGGACGGGATGTGTTTCGGATGCGGCCGGAAATTGAAAAAATTCTGGCTGGCCTGGGGTTTTCCAGCGATGATTTGCACAGTCCGGTCAGCAGTTTTTCCGGGGGCTGGCTCATGCGTCTTTTGCTGGCAAAACTCCTTCTTCAGAAACCGGCTCTGCTCCTGCTTGATGAACCGACCAATCATCTTGATATTGACTCTCTTACCTGGCTTGAAGAGTTTCTCGGTCAGTATCGGGGGAGCATGATTATCATTTCCCATGACCGCTGCTTTCTTGACCGGGTAACCAATATAACCTGGGAGTTGAGCCTGGGGCGGTTAACCATTTATAAGGGTAACTATTCCTTTTATTTGCAGGAAAAGGAATTGCGGCTTGAGCTGGAACGGGCAGCCTATGATAATCAGAGAGCCATGATCAAACAGACCGAGCGGTTTATCACCCGTTTTCGTGCAAAATCCACCAAGGCCCGCCAGGTACAGAGCCGGGTCAAGCAGTTGGAAAAATTAGAGAGAATTGAGTTGTCAGAAACGGAACGTTCAGTCCGTTTTTCCTTTCCGCCTGCTGCTCCATCGGGGCGGGATATGTTCACCATGAAAAATATCAGGAAATCATTTGCTGATAAACAGGTGTTTGCCGGTATAAACCTGAACCTGCAAAGGGGGGACAAGCTGGCTGTGGTCGGGGTGAACGGGGCCGGCAAGTCCACTTTATTGAAAATCATGGCTGGGCAGGAAAAAGCAGACGGAGAGTTGAAAAAGGGGCATAATGTTATTCTCACCTATTTTGGTCAGCACCAGGCCCAGGAACTTGCCGGAAATTTCACTGTTCTTGATACGGTCTATCATGCAGCCAGGGGAATGACCATTACCCAGGTTCGTTCCCTGTTGGGAGCTTTTCTCTTCAGCGGAGATGAGGTGGAAAAAAAGGTACAGGTGCTCTCCGGCGGTGAAAAAAGCAGGATTGCCCTGGCAAAAATGCTGGTGCGGCCTGCCAACCTGATGCTCCTTGACGAGCCGACCAATCATCTTGATATCAGCTCCCAAGAGGTTTTACAGGAAGCCATGGCCCAGTACGAGGGGACGATTATAGTGGTCTCCCATAACAGGTTTTTTGTGAACTCTTTTGTCAACAAGGTGCTGGAGATAAAAGATGGCAAAGGCTCGTTGTATGAGGGTAATATTGATGACTACCTTGCCTGCAGGGAGCAGGTAATCATCAGCAGTTCCGGTAAAAAGAAACCTGCAGCAGAGGACGCAAAAAAATCCACTGATAAAAAAGCGTTACGCAAGGCCAGGGCTTTATCAAGGCAGCAGATGAATAAAGAGATCGGACCATGGAAAAATAAAAGCCTGCAGGAAGAAGAGAAAATAGAACAGCTTGAACAGCGGAAAACAGAACTGGAACAGTTGATGGCTGATCCGGGGCTCTATGAAGACAGGAATCTCTGGTTTGCAGCCAGCGAGGAGTACGGCAAGGTAGAACGTCATCTTGAGCGAGCTTATAAAAAATGGGAAGAGGCCCAGGGAAAACTTGAAGAATTTGAGAAATCCTTAAACAACAGGTGAGTGTTATGAAGAAAGGTATAATGATAGCATTGGTTTTGATGTTTGTCGGGGTGAGCGCGGCGTATTTTTTAATGCGCCCGCCTGGAGATATAGTAACCGTTGATACAGGGTTTGCCGAATATTTACCGGCTGACACTATTGCCGTGATCAGTTTACGGAATCTTAACGATACTGTGGATAATTTTCCAGACACTGCCACTGGTAAATTTTTAGATAAAGAAACCATGACCCGTATCTTGACGGATATGGGTGCGGAAACAGTGGATATACAGGCGTATAATGATGGTCATGACAAGGTCTTTGAGGTTTTGCATAATCCAGCATTCAGGATGATATTTGGGGACGATGTTGATCTGGCTGTTCTGCCTGTTGATAAAGCGTTATTTATTGCAGATATTAACAAGGCTCTAAAACAATCTCTTCTGATTTTGGCCACCACCAATTCTGCTGATATTATTGGAATATTCTCCACCAAAATCCTGAAAAAGAGTGTTGAGGAGTTTACCCATGGTTCCCTGGTAATGACCAGAATTACCCTTGAAGACGGGAGCTTTGTTTTTGCTTACACCGATAAGAACAGACTGCTTGTTGCCCTTGAGCCTCTGGTGATTGAAAAAAGTCTGAAGCAGCGGGGAGCTGAAACGGTGCTGGCAAAAAATAAAAATTTTCTTGATGCCGTTAAGTTCTGGGAACAGGTACCTGTTGAATCTGTCAGGAGCCGGGCCTTTATCCAGAGTGATTTTATCAGGCAGGTACTGTTGGAAGCAGAAAATGAAGAAGTACGGCAAATCGGTCAGTACCTGAGTGGAATACATTTTCTTGCCTCTGTTGGCGGTCGTAATCAGGATCGATGGCAGGAAGAGTCAATGGCTGCCTATTCCTATGATGAACTTGATCCCCTGATTAAAGAAAGTGTGAAGTTAACCCTGGACAGCAATAATGAAACCCTGCATATGTTGTCTGTAAATCCTCTTGTTTATAGCTGGATGGCTGATATCAGTACATCTTCTTTTCTTGAAGGGATGAAGACTGATAAAGAGCAGTACGCTGCAATTGATGCTCAGGTAAAAAAAGAACTTGGAGTGAGCCTTGAGAAGCTGGTGAAATCGTTTGGGCCGCAGTCTGGCATGACCTTGAATAAAATTGTTCAGACAGGAATGTTTCCTTTACCGGAGCTGGTTTTTGCTGTTCAGGTTATGGACAGGGAATTGGTTGATAATGCTCTGAGTAAGGTTCGGGAAAAAATGTCGGCCCGGGGTATGGTTGTTGAGCAGACGGAAGTTAACGGGCAGATTATTTACTCCTGGCCGATTTTACCGGGAGAAACTGCACAGCCAGCCATGATTTTGACAAACAATATGCTTTATTTATCAAATGGTTTATTTTCTCTGCAAAAAATAATTGCCCTGGAAAAAGAAGGTAAAAAACTACCAGAGGCGACAGGGAAAAAACTTGGGCCTGATTTGAGTGCCATGGTAAAAGAGGCAAACAGCGGGGCATTGCTTCTCTGGCCGGCTTGTCTCTCTGTTCAATTAGAGGGGGTGGCTGGCTGGGCTGCTTCCATGATTGAGGCTTCTGAGGGCGTGAAAGCCGGGTTTTTAAAAGATGAACTGCTGCGTTTTGTTGGCAGCTCCGAGGTGATTGTTTTCACCTCTTCATTAACCCGTGAGCATGGTTACGGTTCGCTGGTTGTTGTCGATAATCAGGAAGGTAAAACTTTTGAAAAATAGAACCTGAGGGTTCGGTGGGAAAACAGGTGCCAGAGGCCAGGTTACAGGAGACAGAATGCTTAGGTGAATATTTTTATATCACTGGGTTGGCGTAACAATAGAGACATGGCATGCTTTATCTCTACAGCTTTAGAAATACTGTCCTCTGTAACCTGTCCCCCTGTAACCTGTAACCTGTAACCTGGCACCTGTTACCTGATTTTCCATATTTTTAATAAAGTCCCTTTTTTTAAGCCTGTGTACTCTTCCGGGACTGTCAGCAGACAGTCTGCTTCTGCCATTTTCTGAAGTCGGCTGTTATTGAAAACCGGGGCAACGACCTGCTCCTTTTGCTGCAAATCAATACCAAGACGGCCATAATACACCTGTGTCCATCCTTTATGACCGGATAAATGTTCTGTCAGACGGGCAAACAGGAGCGGCTCTTCGGTTATTCCTGATAACTGCAAAACAGCCGGCCTGACGAGAAGAAGAAAGGCGACATAGTTGGACGGAGGGCCGCCGGGCAGGTTAAAAAAAAGGGTCGAATCTTTTTTCCCCAGGCATGTCCATTTGCCCGGTGCCATCCTGATCCGTTGAAAAACAGGTTCAACCCCGATCTTTTCCATGGCCTGGATGGTGAAATCCCTGTCTCCGTCAAGCATCCCTCCGCAGGTTACAACAAGATCGTACTGCCCTGCCAATGGTTTTATAATCTGCTGCAGATATTTGAGATCATCACGGATAATCATCTGTTTTGCATTAATCCCGAGATTTTTTAGTTCTGCTGACAGGGTGACAAGGTTTGAAGCGGCAATCCTGCCCGCATTGATGGGTTCTCCCGGTGCAACCAGTTCGCTGCCGGTGGCAACGATTATGACTTTGGGCCGCTTTAATACCGCCACTTCCGCAATTCCGCCGGCAGCGAGCAGGCCAAGACAGGCCGGGTTAAGAACCGTACCTGATTTAACGATTGTCTCTCCTGAGCTGACATCGCGGCCATGGGTAAGAATATTTTGTCCCGGCTGAGCGTCAGCAAAGGCGAAGACATATTTTCCCTCCTGACGGGCACATTCCGAAGCCAGTACTGTATCAGCTCCTTTGGGAACAGGGGCACCGGTCATGATTCTGATGGCCTGTCCGGGCTTTAGAGTACAGGAGGGTTGCTGTCCGGCGGTAATGGTGCCAATAAGTTCAAGCCGTACAGGGTTGTCAGGAGAGGCATGTTTCACATCGCCTGTTATAACGGCAAAACCATCTTTTAAAGATGAATCCGTGGATGGACAATCAGAACAGGCAATGATATCCTGTCCGCATACTCTGCCCCCTGCTTTATCAAGACTTACCAGCTCCAGTTTATGGGGAGTCTGTTCTTTGATTAGATGCCTGGCAGTCTGCAGGGAAATCAGCCGTAACCTCTTCATGTTCTGTATTTTCATTGTATCCTCAAATAAATCCTGGCCCATGGATTTTTGATTTTGCCCATATGGTCTTCATGTATGTCAACGGCAAAAATGTCGGTCAGGGTGGATGTTTTTTTAGCTTATTATATGTGAATAATGTAATATATGCCCGTATAATGGTAAACAACAGTAAATATTTACAATGCAGTGGTTTTGATAGTTCTCATAGCATAAGCCGAATATTTA
>CAZHPX010000078.1:0-6281 GCA_964534785.1 uncultured Desulfobulbaceae bacterium
TGCATTCCCACGCAGAGCGTGGGAACGAGGGAAGATATGACGCACAAGGTCTGCCAACCCCGAAAAATCATAAAACATAACGACTCAAATCCTCATTTTCAGAGATATCAGATAACTGCTGTTTTACATACTCGGAAGTGATGACAAATTCTTCATCACCCCTCTCAGAGGCATCAAAGGAAATCTCATCAAGCACCCGTTCCATGATGGTATGGAGTCGCCGGGCCCCGATGTTCTCTGTTTTCGCATTGACCTGGGCGGCTATTGCTGCCATCTCCCTGATTGCTGACTCGTCAAATTTAAGGGATATTTCCTCGGTTGCAAGAAGAGCTGTGTACTGTTTGATCAGGGCATTCTTTGGCTCGGTAAGAATACGGAAAAATTCTTCTTCTCCAAGGGCATCTAACTCAACCCGGATGGGAAAACGACCCTGCAGCTCAGGAACCAGATCGGAAGGTTTACAGACATGGAAAGCACCGGCGGCAATAAAAAGGATATGATCTGTTTTCACCGGGCCGTATTTGGTGGTCACGGTTGCACCTTCGACAATGGGCAGTAAATCCCGCTGTACACCTTCCCGTGAAACCTCGGGCGAGCTGGAACCACCGCCACCGCGAGAAGCGATCTTATCTATTTCGTCTAAGAAAATTATCCCCGACTGTTCAGTTCTGCGAATGGCTTTTTCAGTCACACTTTCCATGTCAACCAGCCGCTCAGCCTCTTCACGGGTCAGCAGTTCAATTGCTTCCGTGACCCGAACTTTGCGACGCTTTTTTTTCCCTGGAAAGAATTTTGAAAAAGCATCCTGAAGAGAGGACTGCATCTCTTCCATACCGGATGCAGAAAATACTTCAACTGTCGGGCCGGTTGGTGTCTCGGTGACTTCGAGTTCAATCAGCCTCTCACTAAGCTTTCCGTCGCGCAACATCCGCCTCATTTTCTTTCTCGTTGTGGAATAGTCACTCTCCGGCGTAGAGGCTGCCCCCTCGCCCATATGAGCTATAGCAATAATATTGCTGTCATTATTTATATTTTCCGGCGGAACCGCCTGGTGCGACGGAACCGGCAGCAACAGATCAAGCAACCGTTCCTCTGCCATGGCTGCCGCCTTTTCGGAAACCCCCTCCTCTTCCTCCTTGCTCACCATATTTACTGAAAGTTGAGTAAGATCCCTGATCATGGATTCCACATCTCTACCCACATAACCTAATTCGGTAAATTTAGATGCCTCCACTTTCAGAAAAGGGGAATCAGCCAGCCTTGCCAGTCGTCTTGCAATTTCGGTTTTACCAACCCCGGTCGGCCCAATCATAATGATATTCTTGGGGGCAATTTCATCTTTTAATTCCGGGTCAACCTGTTGTCTTCGCCAGCGGTTTCTAAGGGCAATCCCCACAGAGCGTTTTGCTGCACCCTGGCCAATAATATACCGATCCAGAGCCTCGACCGTTTCCCTGGGCGTAAGTGGGTTATTTGTCATCAATATTCTCTTCCTCTAATTGTTCTACAATAATATTCTGGTTGGTATATACACAAATGGATGCTGCTATTTCCATGGCTGATCTAACTATTTCCGGAGCATCAAGTCCAGTATGCCTGACAAGTGCAGCAGCTGCGGCATGGGCATAAGAACCTCCTGAACCGATGGCCAGCACCCCTTCATCTGCCTCAATCACATCTCCGGTTCCCGAGAGAAGCAGTGAGTAATCCTTATCCGCCGCAATCAGCATGGCCTCTAAGCGGCGCAGGTATTTATCGGTTCGCCAGTCTTTGGCAAGTTCAACCGCTGAGCGCATCAGGTTACCGTTATACTGCTCAAGCTTCTGCTCAAGTTTCTCATAAAGAGTAAAGGCATCAGCCGTAGAACCGGCAAAGCCGGTTATCACCTTGTCATGATACATTCTTCTGACCTTGCGGGCCTGGTGCTTAATCACGGTCTGGCCAAGGCTGACCTGGCCATCACCGGCAACTGCCACCGTCCCTTTATGTCTGAGAGCAAGTATTGTTGTTGAACGGGTTTTTACCATTTTTTTTTATTCTCCTTTGTTCAATAGGTGTTCCGGCACTCAGTTTTTCCGGCACTCAGTTTTGTTTTTCAAGTACTGAGGTCGTACACAGGTCTGAGTGCCGGAGAGGTCACATCACAGATCTGAGTGCCGGACGCATCACCCGCATATGCTTATTGATAAAAAACTACCGCTTGGCCTGGGGATGGGCCTGATCGTAAACTTTTGTCAAATGATCCATGTTCACATGGGTATATTTTTGGGTGGTTGACAAACTCACATGACCAAGCAACTCCTGGACAACCCGCAGATCTGCTCCCATTTCAAGGAGATGGGTTGCAAATGAATGTCTCAGCCCGTGGGGAGTAACGGTGGTTTGAATCCCTGCCCGCTGGCCATACTCTTTAATCATTCTCTCAACACTTCGGCTGGTAAGCCTGCTGCCGCGGCTGTTAAGAAACAAGGCTTCCCGCTCAGCAACATGCCCCCGTTCAATTCTGGCGATTATCAGAGAATCCCGGAGCGGGAAATATCTTTTTAACGCCTCGGATGCGGCATTACCAAAGGGAATAAGTCTTTCTTTTTTTCCCTTGCCCAGCACTATTATCATCCCGGCTTCAAAGTCAAGGTCATTAAGGTTGGTGCCGGTCAGCTCAGAGACCCGCATCCCGGTGGAGTAGAGTAACTCCATGACCGCCTTGTCTCTATGCTCAAATCTGTCCTGCCTGCCCGGAGCATCAAGCAGGCAAAAGACCTCATCAACGGTAAGAAAAGCAGGAATATAACTAACCAGCTTCGGATTGGCAATACCCAATAGCGGACTTTCCTTAATTATTTGTTTTGTAAGCATGAAACGAAACAGGGTCCGTAGAGCGGACAGCTTCCTTGCCACAGACGCAGGAGCGTTACGGCCATGCAGATCAGCAATAAACCAGCGGAGAGTATCAACCTGCAATGGATCTGCCCCATCATGTGCCTCACACCATGAGGTTAACCCCTTGATGTCAAGTAAATAAGAATCAACCGTCAACCGAGAGAATCCACGTTCAACGAGAAGCCAGTTTTTAAAATCGTCAACAGGAATACAGGAGTTTCCGGTTTCCGGTTTAGATTCTTTGGTTCTTGAGCCTGTCATCTGTCTTGTGCTAAAGTATGGCGTTTTACCTTGAAAGGTGTGCATTAAAAGTTTAAGGTGCAGAGTTATCTTATCTCGTATTCATTGTAAATAAAAGCCTAAATCAAGGGCAGCAAACAAAATATAAATGCCATAGATTTATTGTCTCTTTATTGTCTCGTAAAATCAAATTTTCCATGATAATAGCTGTGGTTTATAACTATATTCTCTGCCAGCATGGCATTATCTTAAACCATAAACTTATACATTGACATGGCAAAAAAAACATTTGAAAGTGGTCTGACCCGCCTGGAATCAATCACCGAAGAGCTTGAAGCGGGTGAGCTCAGCCTGGAAAAAAGTCTGAAAAAATTTGATGAGGGAATTGCCCTTGTCGAATTTTGTAACTCAAGACTTGAAGAGGCAAAAGCCAGAGTTGACCTGCTCCTGAAAAAAGAAAATAAACTGGAATCAACTCCTTTTGAAGAGAACCCCTCTTTATAATTTTTCCTCTTTTTTCTTTTTTTATGCCCAAAAAATAACTTAACAGGCAAAAGCCTATGCCAAAAACAGATAAACCGATAAACCTGAAAGACAGCCTGCTGTCCTCCATAGACTCCCCGGCTGACATGCAAAAAATGTCAATCGGGGAACTTGAGACACTTGCCGGAGAAATACGCCAAAAAATTATCCATACGGTTGCTGATAACGGCGGCCATCTTGGCCCCTGTCTCGGAGTAGTAGAGCTGACCATTGCCCTCCATTTTGTTTTCAACACCCCGGAAGATAAAATTATCTGGGATGTCGGTCATCAGACCTATGCCCATAAATTACTCACCGGCAGACGGAATAAATTTCATACCCTGCGTCAATATAAAGGAATCAGCGGCTTTCCCAAGCGGGAAGAAAGCCCATATGATGTGGTCGAAACCGGTCATAGTTCCACATCAATTTCATACGGATTAGGCATCACCACCGCCAAAGCTCTTCATCAGGACAGCAGTAAGGTTATTTCCGTCATCGGGGACGGCTCCATGACAGCAGGTCTCGCCTTTGAAGGATTGAATCAGACCGGTCATATGGATAAGGATCTCATTGTTATCCTCAACGACAACGAGATGTCTATTTCACCAAATGTCGGAGCGATGTCGAGCTTCCTGAACAGAAAACTCACCGGAAAAACAGCCCGTCGCCTCCGGGATCATATCGAAGAAAGCCTGATGTCACTTTCTTCAGTGGGCGAAAATATCCTCTCCGTACTGCGCAAAAGTGAAGAAAGCCTAAAAGGTTTTTTCACCCCGGGAATGTTATTTGAAGCGTTTAAATTCAAATATGTCGGCCCGATCCCCGGTCATGAGCTTGAAGATTTGATCGAGACCCTGAAAAATGTCAGGGATCACAGCCATGGCCCGATTCTTGTCCATGTCCTGACCACCAAGGGCAAGGGATATGAACCGGCTGAAAGTCGTCCTGATAATTACCATGGAATCGGTCCGTTTGACATCGTCAACGGTAAAGCTAAAACAAAAAATGAAGCGGAAGTAAAAAAGGCAAAGAAAACATACACTGAAGTTTTCGGGGACACGCTCTGCCATCTCGCAGAAAAAGACAAGCGAATCGCAGCTATTACAGCGGCCATGTCAGCAGGAACAGGGCTTACAAAGTTCAGCAAGAAGTTCCCGGATCGTTTTTTTGATGTCGGTATAGCTGAACAACACGCTGTAACCTTTGCTGCCGGTCTTGCCATGGAAGGAATGAGACCAGTTGTTACAGTTTACTCAACTTTCATGCAGAGGGCCCTTGACCAGATAATCCATGATGTCTGCCTGCCTGATCTACCAGTTATCTTTGCTCTGGATCGCAGCGGAGTTGTCGGTGACGACGGCCCTACCCACCATGGTGTTTTTGACATATCTTTTCTGCATTTCATCCCCAACCTGACCCTGATGGCTCCAAAAGATGAAAATGAGCTGCAGCATATGCTCTACACCGCCATTAACCAGAACAGTCCCATGGCTATCCGCTATCCCCGTGGCTGCGGAATTGGTACTGCTGCTGCTGATAACTATACAATGCTTGAAACAGCCAGAGGTGAACTGCTGCGAGAGGGTAATGATGTCCTGCTGCTACCCATGGGTAACCGTGTATACCCTGCCCTTGAAGCTGCGGAAGGTCTGGAAAAACTGGGAATAAATGCCGCTGTTATCAACCCTCGTTTTATCAAACCTTTAGATAACGAGCTGATTGGTCATTGGGCAAACAAAACGGGAAGAGTGGTAACAGTAGAAGATAATGTAAAAAAAGGAGGATTTGGCAGTGCCGTATTGCAGATGCTGGCTGAGCTTCACCTCAACATCCCGGTACGGTTTCTTGGTTATGGCAATATCTTCATTGAACAGGGGCCGCAGGAGATATTATGGCGTAATGCCGGTATTGATGCGGCGGGCATTATAAAAGGCACCCTTGAGGTTATGAAACAATAACAGTAACTGTTTAAGCAGCACCTCGCGGAGTCTACGATGCTCAAGGACAACGCCAGGCAGCACTTTTCTCGTTGCCACAGCGAGTTTTAAAGTTAGCTGAGGATCGGTGGTAACCAGAAAAAAAAGAAAGTAATCACACCCACCCGAAAAACGGAACCCATGATTACATAAATGACTGATTCCAAAGAAAACATAGACCTGATAACAACAGAGGGGCAGGAGATAAAAGCTCTCTGCCGAATTGCCGGGCTGATCAGCTCGGCTGTCCATCTTGACACGGTTTTGTCAGCCATACTCAAAGTGATGGGCGATACCCTCCAGATGGAGAGGGCAACCCTGGCCCTGTTTACTGAAAAAAGGCAGCGGTTAGTTATCCGTGCCTCTTATGGGTTAAGCGTCGAAGAAGAAAAACGCGGAATTTACAAGCTTAATGAGGGGATATATGGCCAGATCTTCAGCACCGCCTATCCTTTTATAGTACCTGATGTCGGTAATGAACCGTTATTTCTCAATCGAACAGGCTCCCGTACCACCCTGGGCAAGAGCAAAATCTCATTCATCGGGGTTCCGGTTGTTCTTGGCGATAATCCCGTTGGCGTATTAAGCGTTGACCGTCTCTTTGGTTCTGATATCTCCCTTGAAGAAGATGTCCGTTTTCTCACGGTGGTGGCAGCTTTA